>RZYX01000016.1 GCA_009930155.1 Clostridia bacterium
GCCGTTATGCAAAACGATACCACCGCTAACCTGAACAGGATAATGACGCATATTAAGAACTCTGTCAGATGCCTCAATGCAAGCTGCAAAGGCTTCAGGCAAAATATCGTCAAGAGTTTCACCAGCCTCAAGACGGGCTTTAAGTTCTGGAGTTTTAGCTTTTAGCTGTTCGTCAGATAATGCTCTAAACTCATCTTCAAATTTTAAAACTGCATCCTTAATAGGATTGATTTTTTTGATTTCCTTTGATGAATAATCACCAAAAACTTTTGTTAAAAGACCCATTGATTTAATAGCTCCTTGTTAAAAAATAATTAATTAAATTTAATCATAATTATACATTACAAGAGTAAAATATATTGCAAAGTAGCAATAAAAAATCTCTTGATAATCATTAATTAGATATACACCACATAAGACTTAAGCTTATGTTGCGCTTATTGTAAGTGCAATCAGCACTTTGCGATATATTATATCATGTTTTAAATCCGAAAAATAGTATAAATTGTAAATAATATTTTAAAGTAATAACCTATTGCGTTTAACAAAATAATATATTATAATATCTATTGCGAAACAGCTTTTTAAACAGAGCGAGTTTTTATTTGGTCATACGGCGTGTGGGTCCTGTGCGACGGGGCACCGTGAATCATGTCAGGCGGGGAACCGAGCAGCATTAAGCGGCCAGCACTGTGCGCCACAGTCCGCCTACTCGCCGTATGACCAAATAAAAAGTCAACTCTGTTTTTTTATTTTTATATATTTTTGGAGGTGTTAGGTATGTATCAGGCATTATATCGTAAGTGGCGTCCACAGGGCTTTGCTGATGTTGTTGGCCAGCCACATATCACAACAACTCTTATGAACGAAGTTAAAGAGGAAAGGCACACACACGCATATCTTTTTACAGGCTCAAGGGGTACAGGCAAAACAACCTGTGCTAAGATTTTTGCAAAGGCGGTTAACTGTCTTAATCCTCAAAATGGCGACCCATGCAATGAATGCGAAATTTGCAAGGGGATTGATAATGGCTCTATTATGGATGTAATAGAAATTGATGCCGCAAGTAATAATGGTGTTGATAATATTCGTGATTTGAGGGAGGAAGTGAACTTTACTCCCGTTAGCACAAAGTATCGAGTTTATATCATTGATGAGGTTCATATGCTTTCTATGGGTGCGTTTAATGCACTCCTTAAAACACTTGAAGAACCACCAAAGCATGTTAAGTTTATACTTGCAACAACAGAAGTGCATAAGTTGCCAGCAACGATAATGTCTCGTTGTCAACGCTTTGATTTTCACAGAATACCACCAGAAGATATTGCAAAAAGACTTTGCTATGTTGCACAGGAGGAGGGAGCAATACTTGAACCCGATGCCGCAGTGCTTATCTCAAGGCTTTCTGACGGCGCATTGCGTGACGCACTCTCTATTTTGGACCAGTGTACTGTTAAGGGTAAGAACATAACGCTTGAAATAGTTAATGGGATTGTTGGCCTTGCGGGCAGTGATTATTTATTTTCGTTGTCTGGAGCTATTAATGAAAGCAGCAGTGCAAAAGCACTTGAAACCATAGATTATCTGCACAATCGTTCTTGTGATATGGAGAGATTGTGTGACGAGCTTATTAATCATTTTAGAAATATTATGATTGTAAAGACAGTTAAAAATCCACAAAATCTTATTGTATGCACGGATGATGAATTAGAAAGGCTCAGGCAAACTGCAAACTCTTTTGATATGGATAGTGTTTTGTATGCTATTGATATTTTGGGGCAAGCACTTTCAAATTTACGCATTGGTCTTAATCGCCGTGTTGAGATGGAAATGACAATGATAAAGCTTTGTTCTCCACAGGGAACAGATGATGTGTCACTTGCACTTAGGGTAAAAGCACTTGAAGAGTCAATCAGTGGCGGATTTAAAGCACCCCAGGTGTCAAACATACCAAGCGTTAAAACACCACCAACACCAACGCCGATGATTCATACAGCAGAGCACGAAAAGCAAGAGCCAATTTTAATACCAACACCAATACCACAAAATGCTGGTTTTAAAATACCACAGGAAGAAACAAAACAGCTTAATGCTGAGCCTGAAAAGCAGAGCTTTCAAGAGCCTGAATCAATTCCATTTCCTATGGATTTTGATGAACCTCCAGCAGAATCACATCAAGAATCGCAAGGTGTTAGTGACAACACAAGCGAGCAGATTTTTGAAAAGCCGGAAGAAATAAAACAGCCTTATGCAGAGCCTAAAAAGCAAGAGCAATCAGTGCAATCTGTAAGGGATGGGGAACTTGACCCTCAAAAGTGGCTTGCAATTATTAGAGAAGCAACAAAGATAGACAAAGGTCTTATCGGAGCTATTAATAATTCCAGTGCATATAAGCGGGAGAATTTATTGGTTATTAAATCTGAAAATATATTGCTAAAGATATTTATGGAGAATGAATATCATGTAAGTTCAATTAAACAAGCAATCAAAACTGTGCTTGGGCAGGATTTTAGGATAACGCTTGATGATGGCAATGAGGAAAACGGTAAGCCTGAAAAAGAAAAGCCTCAAGACCCGCTTGAAAACCTTATAAATCATGCAAAAAATCTTGATTTTAAATTTAAAATAGAGGAGTAATAAAATATGAAAGCAAGAATACCAAATGCTGGTGGCGGCGGAAACATGATGAAGCAGTTTCAAAAAATGCAAGATGATGTTGCTCGTATTCAGGCAGAAGTTGAAGCAGGGGAGTATACAGCTTGTGCAGGTGGCGGTGCAGTAGAAGTTAGCGTTAGTGGTGCTCACGAAGTTAAGAGCATAAAAATAAACCCAGAGGTTGTTGACCCTGAGGATGTTGAAATGCTTGAAGATTTGCTTATGGCATCTATTAATGAGGCAATGCGTAAAGCAACAGATACAATGGAGCGAGAAATGGGTAAAGCAACAGGCGGAATTAATCTTCCTGGTATGCCTGGATTGCTTTAATAGTTTTCCATAAGATATTTTCGGAGGTAAAAATGAGTTACAATATTGCAGCTCTTTCAAAGCTTATTGAGCAGTTTGAAAGAATGCCGAGCGTTGGTCATAAGAGTGCACAAAGAATGGCTTTTTATGTACTTAATATGTCAAAAGACGATGCAAAAGTATTTGCAAACTCAATAGTTGATGCACATGAAAAAATTCATCAGTGTAAGGTTTGCTGTAATTTAACGCAGGATGAAGTTTGTTCTATTTGTTGTAATCAGGCAAGGGATAAAAGTATTATTTGTGTGGTTGAAGACCCTCGTGATGTTATGGCTATTGAGCGTACACATGAATATGATGGTTCATATCATGTTCTTCATGGTTCGATTTCGCCTTTAAACGGGATAGGGCCTGACCAAATTTCGATAAAACAGTTGCTTTCAAGAATGAATAGTGACGAGGTTGAGGAAGTTATAATGGCAACCAACCCAACAGTTGAGGGTGAAGCGACCGCAATGTATATTTCAAAATTGTTAAAACCTCTGGAGATAAAAACCACAAGGCTTGCTTATGGTGTTCCTGTAGGAGCAGATTTGGAGTATGCTGACGAAGTAACTCTTTCAAGAGCAATGGAGGGTAGGAGGATTATTTAGCCATCCTATTTTTCCCCTTGACAACTAATTTTAATGTGTTACAATTTATACCCAAAGTATTGAAAGGATGCGGTAGAAGTGGGAAACAATGAGCTTAAAACAATTGCACAAAACAAAAAAGCCTTCCACGACTATTTCATCATTGAAAGTGCAGAGTCAGGTATAGCACTTTTTGGAACAGAAGTTAAATCAATCAGGCAGGGTAAAGTTAATC
This sequence comes from Clostridia bacterium, assembly GCA_009930155.1. Next base: position 3,832 of record RZYX01000016.1, read on the forward strand.
TCAAAGATTCGTGGTGCAGTATCGTTAAGGGTGAAATATTTGTTAACGGTATGCACATAAGCCCATACGAACAGGGCAACATATTTAACAAGGACCCTATTCGTGTTCGAAAGTTACTAATGCATAAAAGTGAAATTAATAGGCTTTTGGGATTAACAAAACAGCAGGGTTACACACTGATTCCTGTATCCGCATACTTTAAAAATGGCAAGGTGAAAATCCAAGTGGGACTTTGCAAGGGTAAAAAGAATTATGATAAGAGAGATTCAATTGCACAAAAAACAGCTCAACGTGATGTAGAGCGAGCCTTAAAAGAGCGTCAATATTAATTCCTATATGGGGATGAAAGGATTTCGACGGGGGTTTTGAGGCACGATAAGCGAGTAGCGGTGCGGACCCGCTTTAAACGCCGCAGTTTTTAATTAAACGACAACAATAAAATTTTACAAGCTGCTTAATTAGCAGCCGTTCCCCCAAGGAATACTGCGACCTTGGATGGAGCGTCGATTAGCAGTGACCGTGAACACAGGGGTGCCTTGAACTGTGTCATGATTTAAAGGCTACCGTAGGAAACAGCTTGTTGCTCGGCGGTTTTTGAGGGGAATCTTAAATGAACAACTACACTCGTAGAAAGTCGTGTGGATGAATTTTCGGACGCGGTTTCGATTACCGCCATCTCCACCAAAAAAGGACACAGTTTTTGCTGTGTCCTTTTTCTTATGTTAGTAGTAATAGAGAAATCGCTTGCTGTATTTTCACTGTGCGAAAACAGCAAGAAATGTTTGACAAACTGTAACTTAAAAAATTAACTTATTGTATATTTTGTTATAATATTTATTCTTAATCATATAAAATGATTAATGTGAGATTTAAAAGTTTGTAAGAACAAAAAATATAAATTTCAAAACATTAATAAATTTTATTGACAAAAGTGAAAAATATTGATAAGATGCAAGACGAAGAACAAGGGTGTTCAGCCAATGAGGGAATCTCATTGATTGAACGCCCTTGTATTTTTTTATAGAGGAGAATATTAATGATTAATGCGGGAGATACGGGATTTATTTTGATTGCATCAGCAATGGTGTTGCTTATGACTCCAGGTCTTGCTTTTTTTTATGGCGGACTTGGGCAAAGAAAGAATGTAGTAAACACCATTATGTCATCAGTGTTTATAATTGGGCTTGCGTCAGTCATGTGGATTCTTTTTGGATATACATTGTCATTTGGTGATGATGTTGGAGGACTTGGCATTATCGGCAATTTTAAATGGCTTGCATTTAATGGTGTTGGAATGATACCTGGGCCATATGCAAAAACGATTCCTAATATTGCTTTTGCAGCATTTCAGATGATGTTTGCAATTATTACTCCAGCAATTATAACAGGGGCAGTTGCAGGAAGAATGAAATTTAAAGCACTGTTTTTGTTTGTTGCACTTTGGTCGATTATAGTTTATTATCCAGTTGCACATATGGTTTGGGGCGAAGGTGGGTTCTTAAATTCACTTGGCGTTGTTGATTTTGCAGGAGGAAATGTAGTACATATCAGTTCTGGTGTAAGTGCATTGATTCTAGCTATTGTGATTGGAAAAAGAAAAGACCTTGAACTGGTTTCATACAGAACACATAACATACCATTGGTTGCATTAGGAACAGGGCTTTTGTGGTTTGGTTGGTTTGGATTTAATGCAGGAAGTGCTTTAGGCGCGAATGGTCTTGCAGCACACGCATTTATAACAACAAATACATCAGCAGCCGCTGCAATGCTTTCATGGATGTTCATTGACTATATAATACAGAAGAAAACAACCTTAATAGGTGCTGTAACAGGTGCTGTTGTCGGTCTTGCTTCAATCACTCAGGGAGCAGGTTATGTTCCAGTTTGGTCTGCATTAATAATTGGAGCGTTAGCAAGCCCTATATGTTATTTCGCAGTAGCGGTTATAAAAAGAAAAATAGGTTATGATGATGCACTTGATGCATTTGGATGCCATGGTGTTGGAGGCATTATTGGAGCAATAGCAACAGGATTATTTGCGAACTCTTCAATTAATAGTGCAGTAAAGTGGGATGGACTTGTATATGGTAATTTTCATCTCTTTATGGTACAATTGTTAGGCGTAGTTGTAACAATAGGCTTTGCAGTTTGCGGAACATTTATTTGCTTAGGAATCGTAAGGATATTTACTCCCCTAAGAGTATCAAGAAGAGAAGAACAAATAGGGCTTGATATGTCAGAACATGGCGAGTCAGCTTACCCGTCATTCAATGGCTTTGATTAATAGGGAGGGTATTTTATGTATAAGATAGAAGCAATAATCCGCGAAGAAAAGTTTGAAGATGTTAAAGAAATATTAGCAGAAATTAATGTGCATGGCATTACAGTGTCACAGGTTATGGGATGCGGAACACAAAAAGGGTATGAGGAAGTTGTAAGAGGGAATATAATTGAGCTTAATATGCGTCCAAGGATTAAGCTTGAAATTGTAGTATCTTCTGAAGAATGGGCAGACAAAATAGCAAATTCAATTCAGCAAATTGCCTGCACAGGAAACATAGGTGACGGAAAAATCTTCATCTATGAAATAAAAACAGCAATAAGAATAAGCACTGGTGAAAAAGGCGAAAAAGCAATTTGGCCATCAGCAGAGAAAGATAATTTGTTTTAAATTTACAACTTATTATCAATAACCAAAAATCCCACAGCTTTAAGCTGTGGAGTTTTTGGCATATAAAACTAAGTGCTAAAGCTACCTTATAGTGTACCAATATAAGCATTTCAAAATGCGACCGTATAGTGATCATATGCCTTAATAAAAGGAGTAATATGCGGGTTAATAAAAAACTTAAAAAGAATATCATGCTTTTTTGTTTGGTAGTTATAGTTTTATTTTCAGCGTTGTTAAGAAGTTGTTTAGAAAAAGGCGAAAATGATTTATCTTCTGAATCCAATAAAGAATCAGATGCACAGTGCATAGCACAAGAAACGGAACTTAAGGCATTGGCGTGCTTAAATGATGTTGTTGGCGACGATATAAATATAAGTAAATATTATGTTTATGGAACAAATTTTAATATTGAAGGTGAGTTTAAACTTCAAAATCAATCTAATGTCCAAAACATAAGCCTGTCTTTGAGAACCGATAAAGGCAAAGAAACAGAATATGATTTGAAATATGAAGTTGTTGAAAATTCAATCCTGTTTAAGGTATCAGATAAAATTAACGGCGGAATATATCTTGACGATTTAACACAAGGTGATTATTATCTGCTGATAAAAGTTGCTTATGATGATGAAAAAATTGAGTATTACTCAATGAAAAATAATACACAATACTCAAAAATTGAATATTATACTATTACAAAAAATGATAGCAATAATAGTGTCAATATTGGTTTTGATAATTATAATAATAAAGATAAAGAATGTTCGTATTTAAAAGTAGATGTTGAAAAGTGTGAGTTGCCCAAAGATGTTTATGACATTGCAATTGACGCAGGGCATGGTGGAACGGATACAGGGGCAACAAATAAAAGTTATAAGGAATCAGAATTTACATTAACATATGCCAAGGCTTTAAAAGCTTCTCTTGAAAAATTAGGACTGAAAGTAAAGTTAACAAGAGATGGAACAGAAAGTAGTAGCGAACAAATGGCATTTACAATATTTGATGAAGATGGCAGAGTGAATAAAGCAGGTGCATCTAAAGCAAAATATTGTTTCTCAATCCACTTAAATAGTAATGAAGAAGATTTAGAAAGCGGTGGATTACAAATTTATTGCAATTCTAATCTAAATACAAAATTTGCAGAATCTTTAGCAGATAACATAGTAAAATATACAGATATAAATTACTCAAATATGCAATGTTATAAAGTGGCAGATGGAGTTTTTGTTCGCAATTATACACAAGAAGAAATTGAAGGTTCTGCCTCTGCGGCAGCTTCAAAAGGGTTTGCTCCATATAATATCACATCCGATACTAACTATTATTTTGTGATTAGAGAACTAGGTGGAATCGCTACCAATGCGTATATTGATGGCAGAAATTCTAAGTATGGTAAAAACAATTATTATAATTCAAATATTGGAATAGAAAGTTATTTGTTAGAGTTAGGATATATTACTGTTGATAAAGATTTGAAGATTATAATTAATCAGCAAGATGAATACATAAAAGCTTTAACAAATAGCATTGCAACACAGGTGGGAATAAACTAAAAATAAAATTCAATTATATTTTATGTACAATAAAAATCCTACTAACAATAAAGTTAGTAGGATTTTTAAATTATTATTTTAAATATTAAAGTTCAGAAACAGCATCGTCGAAATCTTGTCTGTACTGCTGGAATAAATCTGTGTCAAAGGTATACGAACTATCCTTAGCAACAGGCTTTTTAGTAGTTACTGTATTATATAATTTATCAATTTCCGGAGAAAGTTTGTTCCATAAAGATTTAACATCAGCATACTTGCTATCATCTAGATCATTGATAAATTTATCATAATCAGCTTTAGCTTTCATGCTTTTTGTAAGTTCTGAAACTGTAGCATCAATATCTAAAGTGCCACCTATGTAATCTGTGCCATCTTCAATATAATGGCTTATATTACAAAAACCATCGTTCCAAATGTCTCCAACAAGCCAATTTTGAATGTCATAAAGCTTATTTTCGGGAGTATCTGCTTCTGCCTCATGATCTTCATTTAATTCTTTACCAGCAATCAAAATATTTGCAGTAATAACATTAGCTAAATCGTCTGATATTTCTTTAATCAACCATGCATCTTCAGATTTAACACAAGTAATTTTAATGGTTTTTTCAGTAAATTTATCTTTGGCTTCTTTTGACTTCTCTATAAATACATCTTTTAAAATTTTGTCTACATCTACTTCATCATCACTAGTAAATGCTTGACCTATAGCCTTTGTAAAATATTCACCCATTACGTCTTTCATTAAATCTGTAGAATCAATAAATTTACATTTAACGGTTATTGTTGCAGTGTTGTCTTTGATTTCACTTTTTTCAATGCTATATTTCATTTTAGAATTAGCAGATTTGATATAATTACTTATATAATCTTCTTTTATTTCATTTTCAACATTTTTATAACTATCTTTTCCGTCAACGACATATTTTGACATGGTTTCTGTATCAATAGATTTTGCAGCATCCAGAAAATTTAAAACGGTTTTGTCTGGAGTTGGGCTTCCACATGCTGTTAGAAGTAAGCAAAAAACGAATACAATTGGTAAGATTTTTGGTAAAACTTTTTTCATTTCAGTAACATCTCCTAATTAATTTTCTATATTGTACCATATCATGTGAATAAAATTCAACATCGTTTTACAAGAATTTACAATATTGTTAATATTATAAATTACACTTCAAAAAATAAAAACCGTCAGTTGATAACTGACGGTTTAAAAATAATAATACTTAAAATGATATTTTATATTACTGATATGTCTGTTACAGAGATTATGTCAGACGGAATTATATATGTGCTTTCCATAAGTGACTTTGCAGCGTCAAGAGATGTGAGGCAAGCGGTTCCAGCTTCAACAGCTAGTCTACGAACCTTAAATCCATCACGGCTTTCAAGCCTGCCATGCGTTGGAGTGTTAATTATTAGCGAAACATCTTCTTTGTGTAGCATATCAAGAATATTTGGTGACTCGCCTGTGATTTTGTTTACAGGTTTTGCCTTTATTCCAGCTTCTAAAAGAGCTTTTCGTGTGCCAGGAGTTGCATAGATATCGAACTGTGCACCTTTAAGGTCACTAAAAATTTTGCAAATTTCGGCCTTGTCTTTATCGCAAACAGTGACTATTATTTTACCATCTTTTGGAAGGCTTACTCCGCCACCTTCAAAAGCTTTAAGAAGAGCTTCGTTATAGTTTTTTGAGAGTCCTAAAACTTCACCTGTAGATTTCATTTCAGGTCCAAGGCTAGTGTCTGCACCAATGATTTTTTCAAATGAGAACACAGGCAGTTTAATAGCATAGTAACCACTGTTTGCATAAAGTCCTGTGCCATATCCCATATCTCTAATCTTCTCACCAAGCATTGCACGGGTAGCAAGTGATATAGCGGGAATGCCAGTAACTTTACTTATATAAGGAACAGTTCTGGAAGAACGGGGGTTAACCTCGATTATATAAACCGTTTCATTAAGGACGATAAACTGAATGTTCATCATACCAATTATATGAAGTGCAGATGCTAGTCTGCGTGTGTAATCAACGATTGTATCTTGAACTTTTTGAGAAAGAGTAATCGAAGGGTAAACAGAGATAGAGTCACCAGAGTGGATTCCAGCACGGTCAATATGTTCCATAATTCCAGGAATCAATATATCGGTTCCGTCGCAGATTGCATCAACCTCAACTTCAAGGCCCATAAGGTATTTATCAACAAGCACAGGATGCTCGTCAAGGTCTGGGATTGTGCGGGTGATAATTTCCATAAACTCGTAGATGTCTTCATCGCAAACTGCAATTTGCATACCTTGACCGCCAAGAACATAGCTTGGGCGAACAAGAACAGGGTAGCCAAGAGAATGAGCTGCGACAATAGCCTCGTCTTCTGTAAACACTGTTTGACCTTTTGGTCTGTCAATATTGCAAACTTCAAGGATTTCGTCAAATCTTTCTCTGTCCTCTGCAGCGTCAACATGGTCAGCATCGGTGCCAAGAATTGTAACGCCGAGTTCGTGTAGAGCCTTTGTAAGTTTGATAGCTGTTTGACCACCAAATTGAACTATAGCACCATCGGGCTTTTCAAGTTCTACGATATTTGCAACATATTCAGGAATAAGTGGCTCAAAATATAGCTTGTCAGAAATATCAAAGTCTGTTGAAACTGTTTCTGGATTGTTATTTATAATTATTGTTTCGCAACCAGCTTTTCTTAGTGCCCACACGCTGTGAACAGAGCAATAGTCAAACTCAACGCCTTGACCGATACGGATAGGTCCAGAGCCAAGAACAAGTATTTTTTTGCGGTCGCTTTTTGGGTCAACTTCATTTTCAACACCGTAGTCAGAGTAGTAATATGGTGTTTGAGCAGCAAACTCACCCGCACAAGTGTCAACAATAGAGAAGGAGGCTCGAATGTTCCATCTGTCTCTCATATTTTTGACAGCACTTGGAGTTATGCCTATATTTTTTGCGATGACATTGTCAGTGAAACCCATTTGTTTAGCTTTTAGCATGGTTTCCTTGTTACAAACACCACTGGCAAGGGTCTTTTCCATATCAACTATATTCTTAATACGGTTTAAGAACCACATATCAATTTTTGTTATATCGTTAATTTCTTCAAGTGTAATATTGTTAAATATTGAAGCAGCAACAACATAAAGCCTTGCACTATCAACATTGTGTAAAAGCTTTAAAAGCTTGTCTTTATCCAGTTCAACAAATTCATCAAAAAGCAGACTTTGGCGATTTTCCTCAAGTGAATGAAGAGCTTTTTGAAGTGCAGCTTCAAATGAACGGGAAATAGCCATAACTTCGCCAGTTGCTTTCATTTGAGTACCAAGAAGCCTTTTAGCGGTAACAAATTTATCAAAAGGGAACTTAGGGATTTTAACAACGCAGTAGTCAAGTGCTGGCTCAAAGCTTGCAAAAGTTTTACCTGTAACAGCGTTCTTGATTTCGTCTAGTCCAAGTCCCAATGCAATTTTTGCTGCAACTCGAGCTATTGGATATCCGGTTGCTTTTGAAGCAAGAGCAGAAGAACGGGAAACTCGAGGGTTAACCTCGATTACAGCATACTGGAACGAGTCTGGGTGCAAGGCAAATTGAACATTGCATCCACCTTGAATTCCAAGAGCTGAGATGATATTTAGTGCAGATGAACGAAGCATTTGATAGTCCTTGTCCATCAAGGTTTGTGAAGGAGCAACAACGATAGAGTCACCAGTGTGAACTCCAACAGGGTCAAGATTTTCCATGTTGCAAACAGTTATGCAGTTGCCCTTTGAGTCACGCATAACTTCATATTCAACTTCTTTCCAGCCTGAAATGCACTTTTCAATAAGTACTTGATTAACTCTGGAAAGACGAATGCCATTAGCGGCAATTTCACGCAGCTGTTTTTCGTCATATGCAATTCCGCCACCTGTACCACCAAGGGTGTAAGCAGGGCGAACGATAACTGGATAGCCGATTATTGCAGAGAAATTAACGGAATCCTCAACGGTTTCAACAACAAGAGAGTCGATACATGGCTCGCCAATTCGTTCCATAGTGTCTTTAAACTCTTGTCTGTCTTCTGCCATTTTAATAGCTTTAGAGGAAATACCAATAAGTCTTACATTGTTCTTTTCAAGTATTCCAAGTTCTTCAAGCTCCATGGCAATGTTGAGTCCTGTTTGTCCACCGAGTGTTGGAAGAATTGAGTCGGGTTTTTCAATCTCAATAATTTTTGTAATAGTGGGTATTGTAAGTGGTTCAATATAAACTTTGTCTGCAATGTCTTTGTCCGTCATTATAGTTGCAGGGTTGGAGTTTACAAGAACAACTTCTACGCCTTCTTCTTGAAGAGAACGGCAAGCTTGAGTGCCAGCATAGTCAAACTCTGCTGCTTGACCGATTATAATGGGGCCAGAACCGATGACCATAACTTTTTTTATACTTTTATCAATCATCTTAACTCTCCCTCTTCAATCATTTTTAAGAATTTATCAAACAAAAATGAAGTGTCGTGTGGGCCAGGTGATGCCTCTGGATGGAATTGTACAGTGAAAATTGGCCTGCCCTCATAAACAATTCCTTCAACTGTGCGGTCATTAACATTTATGCAGTTAACCCTTGCACCTTTTGGCAAATCATTTGGTGAAACCATATATCCATGGTTTTGAGATGATAAGTATGTTTTGTCCTCGTCAATGAACTTTACAGGGTGGTTTGCACCTCTGTGACCATATTTCATTCTCTCTGTTTTAGCACCTTGAGATAAAGCCATAAGCTGGTGGCCAAGGCATATTGCAAAAATCGGAATACCTGAATCTGCAAGTATTTTAATTTCTTTTATTATTTCTACACAATTAGATGGGTCTCCAGGGCCGTTGCTAAGCATAATTCCGTCAGGCTTGCTGTCTATAATTTTCTGTGCTGTAGTGTTGCAAGAATATTCGGTAACAACGCAGTCTCTTTTTGCAAGCGACCTTGCTATATTGCGTTTTGTTCCAAAGTCCATAAGTGCAATTTTGTATCCGCAGTTACCCTCTCCAACAATGTTTTTGTCAAGAGTGCTTACGGACTCAACAAGCTTTTCTTGTTTAAAAGTGCTTATTTTTTCAAAAAGGCGTGGCATATCCGAAATATCTTCGGTTACAATACCACGCATAGTTCCGCTCTCACGGAGTCTTTTAACAATTGAACGAGTATCGACACCCGTAAGGCACGGAATATCGAAATCAATAAGAACCTCTTCAAGGGATGCATCACAACGAAAATTTGACGGAGTGTCACAAAGCTCGTGAACGATGAACGCACAAGGCTGAAGACGAATAGACTCAAAGTCCTCACGGCTAACACCGTAATTACCAATCATAGGGTAAGTCATTACAATACCTTGCCCCGCATAAGATGGGTCTGTTAAAATTTCAAGATAGCCAGTCATAGAGGTGTTAAAAACAATTTCACAAACTGTTTCTTTAAAAGCACCTCTCGCTATGCCCTCATACACTGTGCCGTCTTCAAGAACCAAAAACGCAGACACTAAAGCCTCACCATGCCTTTCAAAAACTTAGAGTATATTTTAAATGTATATAACAACATATTAATGTGTAAATAAACTGCAGAAACTCCTTCTACTAAACATAAATTTTAACATAACATTCTTTCAAATTCAACATTGTTTTTATATAAAAATCAAGAATAGCAATAGTAACAATTGGAAGGGCATAAAATGTATCGACAACTGTCAAAATAACAAGCATTAAAAAGTGCTTAGTCAAAATGAACATAATATGGGTGTAAAAAATCGATATAGTGATATTATTACTATTGATTTATTAGGCTTTGTGATGTTATACTTGATAAGTATTTTTATAAATTGATAAGCATTTTCGGGAGGAGGGGACTGGCATGATTTTCACAAAAATGCATGGTGCAGGTAACGATTATATATATGTAAATTGCTTTGAAGAAACAGTGAAAAACATACAGCAGACAGCAATAAAAGTCAGCGACCGTCACTTTGGAATTGGTTCAGACGGGCTTGTACTTATTTTGCCATCACAAGTTGCAGATTTTAAGATGGATATGTACAATGCTGATGGTTCTCAGGGTAAGATGTGTGGCAACGCAATTCGTTGTGTTTCTAAGTATGTTTACGATAACAAGATGACAGACAAAAAAGACATCGCAATTGAAACCTTGAGCGGAATTAAATACATAAAGGTAGAAACAGAGAATGGCAAGGTAGCTTTAGCTACCGTAAATATGGGTGAACCAATACTTAGCCCACCTGACATTCCAACAACTTTTGACGGGGACATTGTCGTTAACAAAAATATAACAGTAGCAGGAAAATCAGTTGATGTAACCTGTGTTTCAATGGGCAATCCACATTGTGTAACTTTTGTTTCGGAGGTTAGCAACTTAAAGCTTGAAGATATAGGCCCAGATTATGAAAACCATAAATGTTTTCCAGACAGAATAAACACTGAGTTTGTTGAGCTTGTTGATAACAGCACAATAAAAATGCGTGTTTGGGAACGTGGTTCGGGAGAAACGCTTGCTTGTGGTACGGGTGCTTGTGCATCTGTTGTTGCATGTGTTCTTTGCGGTCATTGCAAAAAGGACGAGGATATAAAAGTTATACTCCTTGGTGGGGAACTTATAATTAGGTGGGACAGTGAAACAGATAATGTGTTTATGACAGGTCCTGCCACAACAGTGTTTACAGGACAGATTGACATATAATTTTTAAAAAGAGGTGCAATAAATGAAAATAAACGAAAATTTCTTAAAACTTCAAAGTAGTTATCTTTTTTCCACAATAGGAAAAAAAGTAAGAGAATACACTCAGGCAAACCCGAGTGCAGAAATTATCAGGCTTGGTATTGGTGATGTTACACGCCCACTTCCAAACGCTGTTATTGGTTCAATGCATAAGGCGGTTGACGATATGGCGGATGAAAGTACATTTCGTGGGTATCCTCCAGAGTACGGCATGGATTTTCTTATGTCTAAGATTAAAGAATATGATTTCACCGCAAGAGGTGTAGATATAGATGTTGACGAAATCTTTTTAAGCGATGGTGCAAAGAGTGACACAGGTAATATAGGTGACATTTTTTCTGTTGACAATGTTGTTGCAGTTTGTGACCCAATTTATCCTGTTTATGTTGATACTAATGTTATGTCAGGCAGAGCGGGCAATATTATGGAAAGTGGCAGATGGGATAAGTTTGTTTACCTTAACTGCACAGCAGAAAACAACTTTCTTCCAGAGCTTCCAACAGAAAAGGCAGACATTATCTATCTTTGTTTTCCAAACAATCCAACGGGAATGGCAGCAAGCAAAGAAGAGCTTAAAAAGTGGGTTGATTATGCAAACAAGAATGGAAGTGTAATTCTTTTTGATGCAGCTTATGAAGCGTTTATTACAGAGGATTTACCACATAGCATTTTTGAAATTGAGGGTGCAAAAACCTGTGCAATAGAATTCCGTAGTTTTTCAAAAACAGCAGGATTTACAGGAGTGCGTTGTGCTTATACAGTAATTCCAAAGGAACTTAAATGTGGAGATGTATCTCTTAATAGCCTTTGGGCACGCAGACAGGCTACAAAGTTTAATGGCGTTTCTTATATAACACAGCGAGCAGCAGAAGCGGTGTATAGCGACGAAGGCCGTGAACAGGTAAAGCAAATAATTGAATATTATAGAAATAACGCAAAAGTAATTAGCGATGGACTGAAGCAGGCAGGATTTACTGTTTGGGGAGCTGTTAACTCACCTTATGCTTGGTTCAAAGTTCCAGACGGAATGACCTCGTGGGATTTCTTTGACACTTTGCTTAATAAGGTTCAAGTTGTTGGAACACCGGGCTCTGGATTTGGTCCAGCTGGTGAAGGATTTTTCAGATTAACAGGCTTCGGCAGTGCGGAAAAGACGCTCGAAGCCATTGAAAGAATAAAAAACGCGAACTTTTAATTTTTTTGAAATTACTTGGAGGTTAAAACTATGCAAAAGCTTGAGATGTTGTATGAAGGAAAAGCAAAAAGGGTTTATCTTACAGACAATGAAGATGTATTGATTGTTGATTATAAGGATGATGCAACAGCGTTCAATGGTCTTAAAAAAGGCACAATTTATGGTAAGGGCGTAATAAACAATAAGATGTCTAACTTTATGTGCAAGATGATTGAAGAGCATGGCATTACAACTCACCTTGTTGAAGAGCTTAGCGACAGGGAAACAGCAGTAAAAAAAGTTGAAATAGTTCCTCTTGAAGTAATTGTTCGTAACAAAGCAGCAGGTTCAATGGCTAAAAGGCTTGGACTTGAAGAAGGCTTGAAGCTCCTTTGTCCAGTAGTTGAGTTTTCATACAAGGATGATAGCCTTGGTGACCCAATGATAAATGATTCTCATGCTCTTGCATGTGGTTTTGCAACTCAAGATGAGATTGATAAAATCAAGGCAATGGCACTCAAGATAAATGATATACTTAAAGCATACCTAGAAACAAAGAATGTTGAGCTTATTGACTTTAAGCTTGAGTTCGGTCGCTTTAAGGGCGAAATAATATTGGCAGACGAAATTTCTCCAGACACTTGTCGTTTCTGGGATATAGATACACACGAGAAGCTTGACAAGGACCGTTTCCGCAGAGATATGGGCAGCGTTGAAGAAGCTTATGAGGAAATGGCAAAGAGATTGGGACTTAAATAAGTCTATTTTTAATAAGATTTTTATACTTTATTTTGAGGTGATACTGTGCTATACACGGACATTCCGTTTGATACATTGCACGAAGAGTGTGGAGTGTTTGGAATATACGGTGACGATTTAATAAAGCCAGCAATGGCAACATATCTAGGTCTTTATGCTTTACAGCATAGAGGTCAAGAAAGTTGCGGAATAGCGGTTAGCGACATGGGCGTTATAACAAGCTATAAGGAAATGGGGCTTGTTGGTGAGGTGTTCAATGATGACATTTTGCACTCTCTTAACGGACAAATAGCAATCGGTCACATAAGGTATTCTACCGCAGGTGAAAGTGCGGTTCAAAACTCTCAACCTCTAGTTATAGGGCATAAAAAGGGAAGAATAGCAATAGCACATAATGGTAACCTTACAAATACAGATGAAATTAGAGAAGAGCTTTCACAAAACGGAGCAATGTTTCATACCACAATAGATTCAGAGGTTATTGCTCATATAATAGCACAGGAAAGAATAAAAGCACCAAGCATTGAAGTTGCAGTACAAAGAGCAATGAAAAGGATAGAGGGTGCTTATTCACTTGTTGTAATAAGCCCAACCAAACTTGTTGTTGCAAGGGATCCAAATGGATTTCGTCCTCTTGTGCTTGGCAAGAAAGGCAATGCTTATGTAGTGGCATCCGAAACTTGTGCACTTGATGCGGTCGGTGCTGAATTTGTTCGTGACATTGAGCCTGGCGAAGTTGTTGCAATTAACTCTAATGGTGTAACAAGCTTTAAAGAAAATTGTAGTGGCAAGAGGAGTATATGTATTTTTGAATACATTTATTTTGCAAGGCCTGACAGTGTTATTGACGGTATATCAGTTCACACATCAAGGCTTAAAGCGGGTCAGTTGCTTGCAAACCAAAACCCAGTTGATGCAGACCTTGTAATCGGTGTACCCGATTCTGGGCTTGATGCTGCAATTGGTTATGCAAACGAAAGTGGAATACCATATGGTATTGGTTTTACACGCAACAACTATGTTGGAAGAACCTTTATAAAGCCTACACAAAGTGAACGAATGACAAGTATCGGAATAAAGCTTAATGTGCTTAGAAACGCAGTTGAAGGGAAACGCATAATAATGGTTGATGACTCTATAGTAAGAGGCTCTACCAGTGCAAACATTATAAGGGCACTTAAAAATGCGGGTGCAACAGAGGTTCATGTTCGTATAAGTTCGCCAACACTTCATTATCCCTGCTATTTTGGAACAGACATTCCAACTCGTGATGAACTTACTTCCAACCATAATTCAGTTGAGCAACTTTGCAAGCTTATTGGAGCAGATAGCCTGAGCTTTTTAAGCAAAGATTCTCTTGGAGAGCTTATAAATACAAAAGAAAAAACATATTGTGATGCTTGCTTTACAGGTAATTATCCAATAGAGATAAAGAAAGGAGTGACCGAAGATGACTAAGGATATTTATGAAAGTCCTCTTAATTCACGATATTCAAGCACAGAAATGAAATACATCTTCTCACCCGATTTCAAATTCAGAACATGGAGAAAGTTATGGATTGCTCTTGCAGAAACAGAGCAGGAACTTGGGCTTAATATTACAGATGAGCAGATTGAAGAGCTTAAAGCATACAAGGATGATATTAATTATGAAGTAGCGGCAGAGCGTGAAAAGCTTGTGAGACATGATGTTATGGCACATGTTTATGCATATGGTGAGCAGTGCCCAAAAGCAAAGCCAATAATTCATCTTGGAGCAACTTCTTGTTATGTTGGAGATAATACAGATATAATAACAATGACACAGGGATTGAGTCTTGTTCAAAAAAAGATGGTAAATCTTTTGGACAGGCTTTCACAGTTTGCTGTAGAGTATAAGGAAATGCCTTGTCTTGGCTTTACACATTTTCAGCCTGCACAACCAACAACGGTTGGCAAAAGAGCAAGTCTTTGGCTTCAAGATTTGATGATGGATTTTTCAGCAATCGAATATCAAATTAGTTGCATGAAATTGCTTGGCTCAAAGGGAACAACAGGAACACAGGCAAGTTTTATGGAACTTTTTGATGGCGACACTGAAAAGATAAAGCAAATTGATAAAAAAATTGCAAGCAAAATGGGATTTGCAGATTTCTTCGCTGTTTCAGGGCAAACATATCCAAGAAAACTTGATGCACAGGTGCTTGCAACACTTAGCGGGATTGCACAGTCAGCATCAAAATTTTCTAATGATTTGCGTCTTCTTCAGCATCTTAAAGAGGTTGAAGAGCCATTTGAAAAGAGCCAAATCGGTTCATCAGCAATGGCATATAAGCGTAACCCAATGAGAAGCGAAAGAATAACATCACTTGCAAGATATGTTATTGCAGATTCACTTAATCCAGCAATGACAGCGTCTACACAGTGGTTTGAAAGAACTCTGGACGATTCTGCAAACAAGAGAATAAGCGTTGCAGAGGCGTTCCTTGCTATTGATGCAATTTTGGAACTTTATATAAATGTTGTAACAGGTCTTGTGGTTTATCCAAGGATTATTGAAAAGCATTTGATGGAAGAACTTCCCTTTATGGCAACTGAAAACATTATGATGACAGCTGTTAAAAAAGGTGGAGACAGACAAGAACTGCATGAGAAAATCCGAGTTCATTCAATGGATGCGGGTAGGGTTGTTAAAGAGCAAGGTGGAAAAAATGATTTGCTCGAAAGGATTGCAGCAGATGATTCCTTTGGCTTGACACTTGAGGAATTACAAGCAGTTATGCAACCATCAAACTTTGTTGGCAGAGCACCACAGCAGACACAGGAGTTTGTGGATGAACAAATCAAGCCAATATTGGAAAAGTACGATCATCTTATTGGTATAGATGTTGAAATAAATGTTTAATTGCATTAGCGTGCAAAATTATTCGGAGGTGCTTTAATTGGTTAGAGCAATTGTAGGAGCAAACTGGGGAGACGAAGGCAAGGGTAAAATTACAGATATGTATGCCACTTCGTCAGATATTGTTATTCGCTTTCAAGGCGGTGCAAATGCAGGACATACTATAATAAATGAATATGGTAAGTTTGCACTTCACCTTATGCCTTCAGGTATTTGCAACGCAAACACTGTAAACATTATTGGAAACGGTGTAGCACTTGATGTTAATAAGTTTATAGCTGAACTTAACACAGTAATTGCAAAAGGTGTTCCAATACCTAAGATTTTGATTTCTGAGCGTGCACAAATTGTAATGCCATATCATGTTGACCTTGATGTATATGAGGAAGAGCGTTTAGGGGACAAGAAGTTTGGCTCTACAAAATCTGGCATTGCTCCATTTTATTCAGATAAATATGCAAAAGTGGGTTTCCAAGTTTGCGAACTTTATGATGATGAATATCTTAAGAACAAGATTGAACATATTTGTGAGGTTAAGAATCTTCTTTTAGAGCATGTGTACCACAAGCCACCAATTGATACAGCAGAGCTTTATAAGACTCTTGTTGAATATAGAGAGAGTATTAGACCTTATGTTGCAGATACTACAACTTTTGTTCGCAATGCAATAAAAGAGGGTAAAACAATATTGCTTGAAGGTCAGCTTGGTTCACTTCGCGATCCTGATGCAGGCATTTATCCAATGGTTACATCATCGTCAACACTTGCAGGATATGGCACAGTAGGCGCAGGTATTCCACCTTACGAGATTAAGGATATTGTTGCTGTTACAAAGGCTTATTCAAGTTGTGTAGGCACAGGTGAGTTTGTAAGTGAAATTTTTGGCGATGAAGCACAAGAAATGCGTATCCATGGTGGAGATGCTGGTGAATTTGGTGCAACAACAGGCAGACCAAGAAGAATGGGCTGGTTTGACTGCGTTGCAACTCGTTATGGCTGTGCAGCACAAGGTGCAACACAGGCAGTTCTTACCGCACTTGATTGCCTTTCATATCTTGAGGAAATCAAGATATGTACAGGTTATGAGATTAATGGAGAAATAGTAAAGGATTTTCCTGTAACTCCAAAGCTTGCAAATGCAAAACCAATTCTCGTAACACTTAAGGGTTGGCATACAGACATAAGAGGAATAAAAGATTTTGACAAACTTCCTATAGAAACACAGGAGTATGTTAAGTTTATTGAAAAAGAAATAATGGTACCGATTAAAATGGTTTCTAATGGACCTAAGAGGGACGAAATAATAATCAGATAACAAGGGGTTTTCTATTATATGTATGAGTCAATATTGGTACTTGACTTTGGTGGGCAATATAACCAACTTATTGCACGCAGAGTAAGAGAGCAAAATGTCTATGCAGAGGTTTTGCCATATACAACACCTATAGAAAAAATCAAAGCAAATGGATATAAAGGCATAATTTTTACAGGTGGTCCCAATAGTGTGTATGATGAACAATCTCCACGCTATACTGCAGATATTTTAAATATGGGTGTTCCTGTGCTTGGAATATGTTATGGAGCACAGCTTATTTCCTTTATGGAACACGGCAAAATCAGCAGTGCAGAAAACAATAGTGAGTATGGCAATGTTAATATCAAAATAACACAGAGCAAACTTTTTAAAGATGTTCCATCAGATATTAATTGTTGGATGAGCCATACTGACTATATAAGCGAAGTTCCAAACGGATACAATGTAAAGGCGATAACAGCTGCTTGCCCTTGTGCCGCAATGGAAAATGAGCAAAAAAATATATATGCGGTTCAGTTTCATCCAGAGGTAACACACACCCAGTACGGAACGCAAATGCTTAAAAACTTCTTGTTTGATATTTGCGGTTGCACTGGTGACTGGGTTATGACAGATTTTGTACAACGTTCTATTGAGAAATATAAGAAAGAGCTTGGAGATAGCCGAGTTCTTTGTGCACTTTCTGGTGGAGTGGATAGCTCTGTTGCTGCAGTTATGCTTCACAAGGCAATCGGAAAAAACTTAACCTGCATATTTGTTGACCATGGACTTCTTCGTAAAGATGAAGGCGATACAGTAGAAAGAGTTTTCAAACAGCAGTTTGATATGAATATTATCCGAGTCAATGTTGAAGAGAGATTTTTAACTAAGCTTGCAGGAGTTTCAGAGCCTGAGAAAAAGCGTAAAATTATAGGCGAGGAATTTATTAGAATTTTTGAGCAGGAGTCCATAAAGCTTGGTAAAATGGATTATCTAGTTCAGGGCACAATCTACCCAGATGTTATCGAGAGCGGTACTGGAAATGCGTCCCTAATAAAGAGCCACCATAATGTTGGCGGGCTTCCAGAAGATATTGATTTTAAGGGTATCATCGAGCCACTTCGTGATTTATTTAAGGATGAAGTAAGAAAAGCAGGCATAGAGCTTGGTATTCCAGAAAAACTTGTTTGGCGTCAACCGTTTCCTGGACCTGGTCTTGCGATTAGAATAATGGGCGACATAACCAAGGAAAAGCTCGATATTCTTCGTGAGGCAGATGCAATATTTAGAGAAGAAATTGTAAATGCAGGGCTGGACAAAGAAATTAGTCAGTATTTTGCAGTTTTAACAAATATAAAAAGTGTTGGAGTTATGGGTGATGCAAGAACTTATGACTACACTGTTGCACTTCGTGCTGTTGTGACATCTGATTTTATGACAGCAGAGTGGGCGAAAATCCCGTTTGAGGTTCTTGCAACAGCATCAAACCGCATTACAAATGAGGTTAATCAGGTTAACAGAATTGTTTATGACATAACAACAAAACCTCCTGCAACAGTTGAGTGGGAATAAGTTTTAAGTGGTTTTGATGTGCCTGAAAGCCTTGATATTAGTGGGTTTTCGGGCATTTCTAATTTTGAGTTATAGCGAGTTGCAACACTTTTGCAACTTTTTGAGTTGAGAAGTGCTTGTTTTGCCGGACGAAATAGTGACAAGTGGCTTACAAGTACACTAATAATCGATTAACAAAAGACGGACATCGATCTAATAAAGGTCAGTAATCGGTCAGTAGAGGATGATACCTACTTACAGGAATTTCAGCAAATCTCCAACCGGATGTATTTAAGGTGTTACCTTATGAATACTTGGGACAGCGCGCCAGAGCATCAAGCTGTCAGAGGAACAGTGGGTTGCAGAAGCGTCTAAGCCAGACAAGCGTATAAGGCAGCGGAAATCAGCGGTGAAGACATCTAAAGATTACTTAAAGAAATATTGAACAAAAGGGTACTGCAGTCATCAAAAATGATTGTCAAACATAAACCATTAGATATAAACAACTAACGGCATACAACTTAATACTACACAAAATACCATAAAGATATTGATATTGCTTCTCTGGGATGTTATAATTATCTCATACATTATTGATTAAATAGTTAAAGAGAGGTGGCATCTATGTCTGAAACATTATATAACGACAGATGGATATCTTTGCAAGACGTTTGCGACTATCTTGGTGTTAAGCGCCATACGGTTATGCGTTGGATTGATCAGCGCGGTATGCCAGCATCCAAGGTTGGAAAACTTTGGCGTTTCAAAACCGCTGATATAGACGAATGGATCAAAAAAGGTGGAGCCTCCGATGAGCAGGAGGTTATAAATGAAAATGTTCAAGTTTAAAGCTTTAAATACCCGTAGACTTTCTATTACCGGGTTTTCATTTCTCTTCGCTTATATTTTGTCGTTCCAGTTTGAGGGGCAGGTCCTATATAACCTGCTGGAAATGCGTGAGATAAATGCCTCTTCATACATAATGGCCGCCATGATTGCACATTTTGTGGGGCTTCTCACCTGCGGTCTGTTCGTCAAATCTCCTGCGATTGCCAAAAGCATAATGCTCGGCGGCATGGGCGTATGCCTTGTTGCCACCGTACCCTTCTTTTTTTCGCCTACTTCTCTATGGCTGAGCGGACTGATTGTCAGCGGATACTTTAGCGGATGTGCGGTGGCAGCATGGGGATTTTTCCTCAGGGCCTTTACTCCAAGGAACGAACGCATTAAATCCTGTGCCGACGTTCTGATTTATTCTAATTTGCTGATGATTGCAGTCAACGTGATTGCCATGAATCGCTCGTCGTTTATCGGGCTAAGTCTTACTATGCTTTGCCTTGTGATCGGTATAGTCTTCATCTGGATGCTGCCGGTGGAGAAGGAGAGTGAGCAGAACAAAGCATTTAAAAACATGACGCATGGCGGCATTAAAAACCAACTGATATTGCTGTGTCTTTTTATCTTTATCATCACAATTAATTCTGGACTGATGTATCAGGTCATCAACCCTGCTTTTGGGCATCTGACCGGTTTGGTTAGCTGGTATTGGGCGGTGCCATATATCGTAGCGCTCGCCATTATGCGCAACCTGCCTATGAAAGCAAAGCGTTCCAGAATTTTGTATATTGGAATGGCAATGATTATGGGATCGTTCCTCAGCTTTATGCTGCTGGGGAGAAACACCTCCGACTATCTGACTGTGGATACACTGATGCTCGGTGCTTGCGGTATTTTTGATCTGTTTTGGTGGAGCATCCTTGGAGAAATGTTGGATTATAGCGATAACCCGGCACAAACCTTTGGCTTCGGTCTTTCCGCCAATGTATTCGGCGTCCTTTGCGGAGGCTACTTGGGAATGGCCGTAACGGCTATTGGGCTTCCAAGTGCGGAGGTTGCGGTGATTGCCCTGACGGTAGTATGCGTTACATTGGTTATGCTGCCGCCGCTGAACAACCAGCTTGTTTTACTGCTGAAAAGCCATGCTTATCTTGCTGCTTATGACAATATGAGCCAGTCACAGCAAACGGATATTGTATGTCAGGTCAAAACCCTTGATCCGCTGACTGTGCGGGAACAGGAAGTGTTGCAGTTAATTCTTTCCGGAAAATCTAATCTTGAAATAGCGGGAGCTTTGTTTATCAGCGAAAATACCGTTAAAACACACGCAAAAAGTATTTTTTCAAAATATGATGTTTCAAGCCGTGCGGAACTCATCAGCACCCTACTAAAAAACCAAACGGTTAGATGATGCATAAAACCGTATAAATACTGGGTTTAAACAGCCTCTCACCCTTTTGGGTGAGGGGCTGTTTTCGTAAAATCATACTTTAGAATGATGTTTTTTCAGGCATACTTCGCTAAACTATATGATGAAGGAGGGATGGTGCAAATGAAATCAATCCGCAAACGACGCAATGGATATGCCTTGTTGTTCGTAGCCGGTATTTGTTTGGCGGTGTGGCTCGGCATGGCATTCATGTTAGAAGCGGTTTTCGTCTTTGGAGCTATCAGTCTTATATTTCTCCTGTTATTGGTGAGGCAGAGCCGTCGGCTCTATGATGCAACACTTATTTGGGATAATCGCATCCTTGCGGTGCCATCAGTTCTTATTTCAACGGAAGGCAACCTTAGACAAGCTGACACGGAGGAAACTGTGGTATCTACCTTTGGCATGATAATTGGCAGCAGAATCTACCGATGGGGTCTCGACGGGGTACATGGTGTGCGGCTACACGCCGCTCAAATTGATAAGGAGCGGATGTACCTGGCCTTTGGTAACGCGGACCAGACCATGCGGGTAGAGTTGCTGCACGGAATGACTCAAAAGCAGGCGCTGCTGGATGCCACTCAAAAGCTGCTTCATGAAACCGGCGTGACGGCAGACATCACCGGATGGTAACGTACCAAAAGCAAGTGATTAATGAAAGAAGGAGTGAGTATTATGGGTAAATTATGCACAAGCTGCGGCACGGCTCTAAGTGAGGGCGCGAAATTCTGTGCCAAATGCGGCGCGAATGCCGCCCCCGTACCGGAGGAGTCCGGAGCACGGTCGGAACAGGCAGTACCGAAGCACGGGGATGTTCTGACAAAAGTCGAAAAACAAATAAAAAACGAAGTCAAAACCAAGGCAAGCGCATATGCGCAAAGTGTGCTTTCAAATAGGGTTCCCGCCTTTCAGTCGGCGGGTGAGCTTGCCCTGCCCTCGGAGCTAAGCCCCAACCTGGGCGATTTTACCGGAGAAGGGATGCTGTCCTTACTAAAAAGCGGTTTCAAAGGTTTGGCCGGTGGCTTCAAAAAGACCTTAGGGGACAAAAAGCGTCTGGTGGTTGTTGTAGCCCTTGCTGTTGTTTGGTTATTGATCAACCTCCTGGCGGCTTTTGATATTTTCCCATTTCCGGTCCGGATCCTTTCCTGGTTAACAGCTGCTCGGGGCAGCCTTATTGGAGGTAGCATAGGTAAAGGGCTGGTAGCGGCTCTGTTTGCACAGGTAATTGCCGACAAAGGGATACTGAAAAGCCTAAAGAGCGGCATGAGCCAACTTGTATCCAGCACAAAGAGCGGCAAGCAAGCATATGCCCCACTGCTGATGGGTGCGGGGGTCGGACTGATTGCCTGTAACCTGATGGTTTCTTCCAATCTGCAAGGCACGATGGTATGCATTGCGGGCTTTGCGCTTTCCGCAAAGGCTTTGGCGCAAAACGGATTCTTGCGGCGGCTGATTTCAGCAATTATACCAAAATCGAACAATGTCACAGTGACAGCCGTAATGGGCGGCTGGACCCTGGGTTTTGCGATGTTTATGGTAGCAAGTCTTGTGCCCGGTAGATTTAACGGCTATGTGTTTGGTTTCCTGTTGCTTATAGCAGGTGGCATTTTTTTAGCTGTGGGCAAAAACAAAAAGGAGGTGTCCCATCAATGAGATCTGCGAAAAGATGGTTAGCGATTGCTTTATTGTTGTTGATAGGCAGTTTGATGCTTTCCCCCGTTGGATATGCCGCTGACACCGGAGGTTTTGTTGAGTTTTATTCTGCATATGGAACATCATATGAAGAGGTATATCCGAATGGTTTTGAAGAAGCGCACTCGGATTTCGTGTATGGCAATACAAATAATGCTCTTATAAATACTCTTCCAAAGGCTTTTCGCTTTGAAGTAGTGGTATGCGACGACATTAACTTCAACTTCATAGCTAAACCCAAGGAACCGATTTATATAGAAGCGGAGATGGGCGAAACAACGACAAAGCATATTAAGTTCAGCTTTGACAGGGACGGCAAAAGCAATGAAATAAACCTGAACCTTTCGATAAACCCTGCGAATCAGGGGTCGGAAGAAACTCCACAAAACTCTACAAGTTATGCAATTTTTTATGCATATAACGGCCAGATAACGGAGGGAGACCATAGCTATAATGTAAAATCTCATGAAGGCTCTGGTTTTATTGGTGGTATGGTAGCCAAGGTTTTCGAGAAATACCCGTATATAAAGTTTGAACTTTCCTCGTCGTATTCCCTGCTTCTGAAGCTTGTTGCGATTGTGCCGGGGAACAAAATGACTGACCAGGTTCATTTGAAATACTCAGGCAGGACAGAATATGAGCAATTAAAAGAGTTTGGGATTAAAAACAACTTCGGGGGATATAACGGTATAAAATCCGCCTACTACACCATTACATATGATAAAGCATCCGATCTCATGAGAAGATATGCGGTGATTACGGAAATCCGTACTGACAATCCCAACTTTAATATTGTACATAGTGTGGGAGATGAGTGGGAGTTTACGATTTCCTCGGGAATCCAGAATGCTCCTGAAAGGCTGTTTTATAATGACATAATTAATATTAAGTCAAAGGCTTCTGTGTTAAAGTGGTCAATTCCCGAGTTTACATTTAAGCAGAGAGGCGTAGAGAGTTCGCCGCTTCGCCTTCGCATGGTTTTGGATTCCGCCAGATTTGATCTTGAGTTTATAAACCCTGACAGAGCTGATGATTTTGTATATAAAGAATATTTATATACCGGCCGCTCATATGAAAATCCGCAAATTGTTACTCAGGAAGTTGATATGACTACCAAGCTGGATCAAATTCTATTTTCAGATGACGCAGACCCTAAACTTACGGCGATATATTACGATTCCTCTGATGTAGTATTAAAAATCCACCGGATTTATTCGGTGTATTATCCGCCTTTTTATAAACCGACAATTACAGTACCCAAGGCGCCTGATGGCGTAAAGCCGGTCAGCGGAGGACCCTCCGGCACGAACAATCAAAGCATTGACACTGATGCGGATGACAATCCCGGTGAGACAGATGTTACTATACCCGCAGCATTGGCAATAGTTATCATCGGAGGCGGCGCGGCAATGGCCGGAGCCGGCACAGGCGGAAAATCCGGCGATGATGATGGTAAAAAGAAAAGCCGGTATAAAATGTGCCTACGTAAAGACTTCGGCGACGCCATCCGTTATGATACCCAACCCGTGACAGTCTATGCCCGAATTGTGGAAATCACGCCCGAAGGGGAAGAAATAGACCGGCCCGATTTAAGTGCCCGAATTGAGATGTTTTCCGGAGGAGGACTCAAGGTGGAAGGCACCGCCATAGCGGACAATTACATGGGAGCTCTGGTATGCGCTGAGTCTGTCCCCGGCGGGCAAAATCCTGACAGTGGGGTTTTAAGCATCCGGTTCAGTGGTGAAGGCGGTTCCTTCCAGAACAATGTCACCTTCCGCTTAGTCGGGAAGCCCCGTATTTATTTCCCAGAGCAGGGAAATTATCTGACTATGACTCTGCCTATGCTTTTAGGAGATGGAGAGGTTTATGAAACTCCGGTTATACTGCATGATTTTCTGGAAAAGCCGACCTCAGTACGCTTGGATGTGGCGGAGGGTGTCCCTCTAAGCTGTAAACTGGAAGAAACAGAAGAAGCAAATGAAACAAACTACCTGCTCAAAGTAAAGAACCTCAGCGGCAAGCCGGAAACGCCTCAAGCTGTCAAGCTAATGTTTGGTATTGGTATCCTGGCTGAAAACGACAAGGAAAAGGCGGAGGAAGGTGTAAAAGCAGAGCTTTATCCGGAAGGGCTTTCCATTCGGGAGGTAAAGTTTGATGACCAGGGTTATGTCCTCATCGACACCTTTGATAATGAAGCAACGGAAGAATGGGGAGATGTCTTACCAACAGGCTTTGTACTGGACTTTGCTGTACCTGAGCAGGGCGATAAAGGTAGACCCACAGTTCGTGTTCTCGAACCTTCAGAATTCAATCCGGTTTTTAATGGCTTAAAAGGAACTGATGAGCGCACCAACCATCTGGCTGAGAGGTTTAAGTATAGCATCCAGGAAGCTCAAAGCAACTCGAAAGAATATAAATTTGCTCCTCAGGAAGCTCTGGTAGAGGAGAAAGACAAACCATATTACCTGACCTTGCCAATATCCTGTGCCTATGGTCAGGAAGAATACACATTGGATCTGCCGATTCGACTCTTAGGAGGAGGCCCCGGACCGCTGGCTGGTTGGGATGAAGCCTTTAATAAAATGAAAAAAGTCGTCAGTAAAGTAGGCGGCATCAGCCCGGAAATAGCCAAAATGCTCAGGGAAAACGGCAAAAAAATGTCAACAGCTGAGCTTCGCCTTGTAACGCGCAAAATCTGCCATGATGCCATTATCTATTACACAAAGGATGCTGCCGAATATGAGCAGATTGCTGCAGAACTGGATGATATGCTCTTCTATGCTGAGTGGATAAAATGGTTCGGCGATCAGGCTTTTTCGTATCTGATCAGCACCTATTACGGCAGTACGGCTGACGCCCTTTTGTCCCCTGCCAAAGACATTTTTGCCGCATTTTTGGGTGAAGTTATTGACAAACTGCTCTATGATGAAGAAATTAGTTTGGATGAACTGGAAACCATTAAAAATATCACTGCAGGTGTGGATAACCTCATAACCAATGTTTTTGATGACGCGACAGCGAAAGATAGTAAACTGAGCTTTAAGCAAGTTTGTGCGGTAGTAGCAGGTTTTCTTGTTTGGAAAATTGGAAAAAACATTTATGAGAACAGAGATGAAGACGGGAAAATTGATCTATATTCGGCCATTACAGCACTTACTGCTGACTTAACAGCTATGGGCGTGAAAAAAATTACAGGTAAATTCTTTAATAATGCCTTAAAGAATTCGTCAGTACAAAAGGCGTTGAATAATCCGATAAGAAAATGGCTGCAGAATAATGTGCCTAATGTGGTCAAGGGCAGATGGGATATCGATAAACAAGGAGAGTATCTGTTCAAGATTGTTGAATTTAAGCAATCAGAAGTTTTCAAGAAGTACCTTGAAGAATTCTTTGGCATGGGTACGGCAAAAGTCGTAGAAGTGGGTGCAGAAGCTGTTCAGGATTGGCGGAATTCCACCGGAAGCGACGAAAACACTGTTGATCTTTCGGCATGGCCTCGGATAAGCTGGATCAGTGAAATAGAGGCACAAAACGGCCAAAAGACAGATTTCATGATTTCCGTTGATCTCAGTTTTGAAGTGGTAGGTAAGTTCTTTGACTATCTATTTGGGGAGCTTTTTAGCGAAGTGCCTTTTGCCACGGAAACAAAATCACCGCCGGTTGATCCGCCTTATCTGCCCGAAAAGAGTTTTGACACTCTCTAACCGGATGGGAGTGCCGCCGCTTTTCCTTGTGACCTTCCCGTATTTGTTCGGCGTGGGCTGGCGTGAAAAGCGGGATTGCGAAAAACAATGAAAGGAGCTTCGAA
>RZYX01000319.1 GCA_009930155.1 Clostridia bacterium
TTTTATAATTGGAATGCTCACAGAGCCTCAGTTTTCGAGGTTCTTTTCAGTTGCTCCGGACTTTAAACTCTCCAATGAGTTGAGGCTTGCAGTCCGAAAGATAATCAAAGTCAGTCCGCTACTTGCAGACCGATTTAAAATCAATCGAGATATGATTCTCTGTAAGATAACTGATTCAGAGTATGTACCACTTGCATATAGTAATGATAGAATGGATGGTAAAAACTTGCCCGCTGTTGCAGTAATGTAGCAGATGAACCGAGAAAGAAAACTGGAAAGCTAAGTATATTAATTGATATTTTATTGTGTTTGTAGTATAATTTACTCATAGATGAAACAGGAATGAGGAGATTATATGAAGCCATATGGTGTAATTTACAAAATCACGAACAAGGTTAATAATAAAGTTTACATCGGACAGACAGTGCATACCTATAGAAAAAGGTATTTCAACAACTTATATAAATACACTCACAATGATTACCTTAAGAGAGCTATTGAAAAATACGGAATTGAGAAATTTGAAATAGAATGTGAATTCTACATTGCATACAGTAAAGAAGAACTGGATGAAAAGGAAAAAGAGTTCATAAAAATATTCAAGTGTAACAATAAGAAATTTGGATATAACTACTTGAGCGGTGGTCATAACGGTCTTCATAACGAAGAGAGCAGAGCAAAGATTGGAGAAGCTCAAAAAGGTGAGCTCAATCATATGTTTGGTAAATTTGGGAAGGATAATCCCAAATATACAAGAGTACCGAGCGTTTGCTCTACTTGTGGAAAGTCTATAGAAATACTGAAATGCAATGTAAAAAGAAGTAAACATCATTATTGTTCAGTTGAATGTAAAAAAATAAACCACTCGAACACAATGAAAGGTTTAAGAAACTCAAAAATTGAAGTTAAATGTTCAAATTGTTCCACAACAATCACAAGATTCCCTAGCCAAGTGAACTCTAAAAAATATGTTTACTGTTCCAGAGAATGTCAATCGGAGCATTACAAGGTTAGGAACTTAGGTGAAAACAATCCCAATAGTGGGAATGGAGCAAAAATAAAAGGCGGAAGCAATGGACGAGCAAAAAAAGTTCGTTGCATAGATACCGGAGAAATTTTTGAATGTGCAAGGGATGCGGAACACAAATACTCTCTAAGTAGAGGGTTGGTCGCTTCTTGTTGCAGGGGTGAACAAAAAACTTCAAATGGAATGAGATGGGAATACATAAACAATTAATATATAAGCTAATCAGAGTGGAAGGCTGAGGTTAAAATCTCAGTCACACGCAACGCGTAGGAAGTGAAACTCGAAAGAGAATATAATCTTCCCAAGAGTTCTCGGCAACCAATAAAAAGGTTGTCTTTTTTATTGGTTGAAAAGGTACGCTGAACTTATAGGAAACTATAAGAAGTAGAGGATAAAAAGCCTTTACGGTAACAATTTGAAGCTTGCAAACATCTATCTTGCGGATGAGGCTGGAGCCATGGATTCATACCCTGTGGAAGCGATGAGATCATCACAGATTACACTGCTCAATAAGCTTGGCATCATCATC
>RZYX01000320.1 GCA_009930155.1 Clostridia bacterium
TAATACAAGAGTATGACTGCAAAGTTAGACGCCTTGTATCTACACAAAGCTAATCGCATGAACGGCGAAGCCCTCACGAAGTAATAATGCGGGTTATATCTTTGAATTTTTTTTAACATTCTAAATTCATTTGTGCAGAAGCAAAATTACAAAAAAAAAGGCTGCAAAAGCAGCCTCTTAATGATATTTATTCTTCAGATTTTTCTTCTTTAGGAGGTTTTGGAAGTAAAACTTTACGACTAAGTTTAATTTTATTGGTTTTTTCATCTATACCAATAACTTTAACTTCTACTTCTTGTCCTTCTTTTAGAACCTCTTCAACTGTTTTAATTCTTTTCCAGTCTATTTCTGAGATGTGTAAAAGACCTTGGAAATTTGGCAATATTTCGACAAATGCTCCAAAAGTAGTAATTCCTTTTACTTTACCTTTATATACCTGATCAAGTTCAGGAACACGAACGATATTATTCACTTTTTCTTTTGCAGCAAGCATATCGGTACCGTTATTTGCAGTAATTTCGATATATCCTTTGTCGTCTATTTCGGTAACAGAAATAATAGTTTTTGTGGTTGCTTGAATTTCCTGAATAATTTTTCCACCTGGACCTATAACTGCACCAATCATATCTTTAGGGATTACGATAGTTTCGATTCTTGGGGCATATTCTTTATAAGATTCACGTGGTTCAGGAAGAGTTTCTAGCATTTTTGATAAGATATGTTCTCTACCTTCTTTCGCTTGTAATAATGCCTCTTCTAGCACATCGTAAGAAAGTCCGTCAACTTTTATATCCATTTGAGTTGCAGTAATTCCGTTAGGAGTTCCACAAACTTTAAAGTCCATGTCACCAAGGTGGTCTTCATCACCAAGAATATCGCTAAGGATTGCATATTTTTTGGTTTTTGGATCAGCAATTAGTCCCATTGCAATTCCGGAAACGGGTTTTGAAATTGGAATACCTGCATCCATCATTGCCAAAGTCCCTGCGCAAACAGTTGCCATCGATGATGAGCCGTTTGATTCTAAAATATCAGATACAACACGAACTGTATAAGGGAATTTTTCTCCTTTAGCCGGAAGAACTTTTGCAAGAGCTCTGTGAGCCAGATTTCCATGTCCTACTTCTCTACGACCAACACCTCTGTATGCTCTAGCATCACCGGTTGAAAATGGAGGGAAATTGTAATGTAACAAGAATGGAGAGTAGCCTTTGATCATAGCACCATCTATCATTTGTTCATCCAATTTGTTACCTAAAGTAACAGTTGTTAATGATTGAGTTTCGCCACGAGTAAAAATTGCAGACCCGTGTACAGCAGGTAAATAATCAACTTCGCACCAAATAGGTCTGATTTCGTTAGTTTTTCGACCATCTAGTCTAACTCTTTCATTAACGACCATTTGTCTAACTGCTTCTTTCTCAACATCGTGGTAATATTTACCAACAAGTTTCTCGACTTCGGCACGTTGTTCTTCGCCTTATTGTGATAGGAATTCTTCTTTAACTTCGCCAAATAAACGTTTACGTTCGTGTTTGTCGGCTGTTTGGG
>RZYX01000086.1 GCA_009930155.1 Clostridia bacterium
TACACCTGCTTAGAGCATTGTTTAACCAAAATTATTTGTAATTTTGAAATTTTACTGTTGCTTGCAGCAGGTGCGCTCTGCTCATGCAGGGCGCACACATCGTATATAAAACATTTGGCAGTCAGTGGGTTATCAAGCGCTTCAACCCGTATCAAAAGTACTTGTAACTTGAAAGGAAAGTACTTCGAAATGCCAAACGTTTCATATACGTAACCGTTAGGGGCAAGTGTAAAAAAGGACACGACAGACAGATACGAAACAGATTGACAAATTAATATAATAAGAATTTAGCTTTTTGACAGGACAGTGCAAATTTGATGGAAATTTATTTTGTTTTTTTCTTCCCCCCGCAAAAAAAGAAGGAAACCCCACCCACATTGCACACATTGGCAAGCCCCACATGCCAACCCTCAATCCAAAGCTTGCCAAAGAGTGCAATTTTGCCTACCCACTCGGAACTAACAACAGAAGTAGTACTTTTTATATTGTAAAACGAGATAAAAAATCTATTTTTGGGGATTCAATTCTAAAATCAATGAATAGA
This sequence comes from Clostridia bacterium, assembly GCA_009930155.1. Next base: position 545 of record RZYX01000086.1, read on the forward strand.
ATAAAGGAAGTATTAGAAGAAAAAGGAATCAAGCAAAAATGGCTTGCTGAAAAGCTAGGTAAAAGCTATAACATGGTTAATGGTTATGTGCAAAACCGACAGCAACCTAAACTTGAAATTCTATTTGAAATTGCTGAGATTTTAGGAGTTAAACCACAAGATTTAATAAAGGAAACAAAATGACAAGTATAGCACAAAGGCAAGAATTGCAAAATAAAATTTGGAAAATTGCAAACGAGGTACGTGGCTCAGTTGATGGTTGGGACTTTAAACAGTTTGTATTAGGAACACTTTTCTACCGTTTTATTAGCGAAAACTTTACCAATTACATTGAAGGTGGTGATGAAAGCGTAAACTATGCAAACTACCCTGAAAAGGATATTACACCAGAAATAAAAGACGATGCAATAAAAACCAAAGGTTATTTCATTTATCCTAGTCAACTTTTTGTGAATGTTGCTAAAACAGCAAATACAAACCCAAATCTGAACACGGACTTAAAAGCAATTTTTGACGCTATTGAAAGTTCTGCAAATGGTTATCCATCTGAACCTGATATTAAAGGTTTGTTTGCTGACTTTGATACCACAAGCACACGACTTGGAAACACTGTTGAAAGCAAAAACAACACATTGGCTAAAGTCTTAAAAGGAATAGAAGAACTAGATTTTGGCAATTTTGAAGACAATCAAATTGACCTATTTGGTGATGCTTATGAGTTTTTGATTTCCAATTATGCAGCCAATGCAGGAAAATCAGGAGGCGAGTTTTTTACGCCACAACACGTTTCAAAACTCATTGCTCAATTGGCAATGCACAAACAAGACAAGGTAAACAAGATATATGACCCTGCGGCAGGTTCAGGCTCGCTGCTATTACAAGCCAAAAAACATTTCGACAATCATATTATTGAAGAAGGTTTCTATGGGCAAGAAGTAAATCACACCACTTACAACCTTGCTCGGATGAACATGTTTTTGCACAACATCAACTACGACAAGTTTAATATTGCCCTTGGCAATACACTTATTGACCCACATTATGGCGATGAAAAACCATTTGATGCAATCGTTTCTAATCCACCTTACTCTATAAAATGGATTGGTGATGATGACCCAACGCTCATTAATGATGACCGTTTTGCCCCTGCAGGTGTTTTAGCCCCAAAATCAAAAGCAGATTTTGCATTTGTTTTACATGCCCTAAGTTATCTTTCGAGTAAAGGCAGGGCAGCTATTGTTTGTTTTCCTGGCATTTTTTATCGTGGTGGTGCAGAACAGAAAATTAGAAAATATCTTGTAGATAATAACTTTGTAGAAACTGTCATCTCTTTAGCTCCAAATCTATTTTATGGAACTTCTATAGCTGTAAATATTCTTGTACTTTCCAAGCATAAAACAGATAATAAAACTCAGTTTATAGATGCCAGTAGTGAAGGTTTCTTTAAGAAAGTACCTAGCAATAATATGCTTACAGACAAGCATATAGAAATGATTATGGATATGTTTGATAGCAAAAATAATATTGAATATGTTGCAAAATCTATAGACAATAAAATTATTGCCGAAAACGATTATAAGCTTTCTGTTAATTCATATGTGGAAACAAAGGATGATAGTGAAATTGTTGATATTAAAAAGTTAAATGCGGAAATACAAGAAACAGGTGACAAAATAAATTCGCTACGTATGTCAATTGACAGATTGATTAAAGACATTGGCTGCGAAAACGAAATTGATTTTATAGATAAATTTCTTAATGGAGTAAATGTTGAGTGGAAATCATTAGATGAAATTGGTATTGTAAGTGGTGCGGGTGTAGATAAAAAAAAGAATGATGATGAAAAGGAGATAAAACTTTTAAATTATATGGAGGTTTATCATAATAGATATCTTACTAAAGATATCCCATCAATGATTGTAACTGCATCAGACAGAAAAATTGAACAATGTAATGTATTAAAAGGTGACATCTTCTTTACTCCATCTTCTGAAGTGCTTAATGATATTGGAAATTCGGCAGTTGTAATAGAAGACATGGAGGGTGTTGTTTACAGTTATCATATAATGCGTTTAAGACTAAATATACCTAATATTACAACATCGATGTTTGTTAGTTATATGTTAGGTTCAAAAATTGTTCAGGAACAAATAAACAAAAATGCAAAAGGTATTACACGCTATGGTTTGACAAAAACTCAATGGGAAAAACTCGAAATCCCTATTCCGTGTCCAGACAATCAAGTAAAATCACTTGAAATTCAAAAAGAGATTGTCCAAATACTTGACACCTTTATAGAATACACAACAAAACTTGCAAAAGAACTGACAAAAGAGAATATTGCTCGAGAAAAGCAATATGAATATTATCGTAATTTATTACTAACGTTTCCTAAGAATAAAATAGAGTCATAAAAATGGGACAGTCGTTAATTCAAATATCTGAAACACTTAGAAATTCTGATAAAAAAGCTCAGTTAATCTATGCATTTAATGGTATTGGTAAAACTAGATTATCACGTGAGTTCAGGCTTTTGGTTGCTCCAAAAGATGAAGAAGATGAAGAAGAAACAGGCATTAAAGTTCTATATTATAATGCATTTACGGAAGACCTTTTTTACTGGGACAATGATTTGGATGCTGATGTAAACAGAAAACTACAAATACGCCCCAACGGTTTTACAAATATGGTTCTTGAATTCCTTAAAGACCAAGGGCTTGACGGAAACATTATTTCAAATTTTCAACATTTCACAAATGACAAAGTAACTCCTCGTTTTAATGAGGAATATTCATTTAAAGATGAGAATGATAAGGATATTATTGTAAAAGCTTACTCTGAAATTACATTCTCAATAGAAGGAGGTAATCAAGAGACAATCCCAAATATAAAGATTTCAAAAGCTGAAGAAAGCAATTTGATTTGGTGTGTATTTTATAGTTTGCTTGAACAGGTCGTTGAGCAATTAAATATTCCTGAACCTGAAAATCGTTCAACAGACAAGTTTAATGATTTGAAATATGTTTTTATTGACGACCCTGTAAGTTCATTAGATGATAATCATTTGATTGAATTAGCAGTTAACTTGGCTTTAATTATTAAGAAATCTAATGAATTGAAATTTATCATTTCAACACATAGCCCACTATTTTATAATGTTCTCTATAATGAATTGGGGCTTAAAGCTGGATATATTCTCAATAAACTTAATGACGGAACTTTTGAGCTACTTGAAAAGAAAGGTGACTCCAATAAGAGTTTTTCATACCACCTTTTTCTTAAACAAACCATTCAGGATGCCATCGACAATAACGCAATTCAAAAATACCACTTTACTCTTCTCAGAAATCTTTATGAGAAAACTGCAAATTTCTTAGGTTATCCAAGATGGTCGGAGTTATTACCCGATGATAAGCAAACATATTACAATCGTGTAATTCAGTTTACAAGCCATTCCACATTATCAAATGAAGTAGTTGCTGAACCAACTGAACCTGAAAAGCAAACAGTTGCTTTTTTATTAAAACATCTTACAGATAATTACAATTTTTGGAAAGAAGCTCAAAATGTCACAGTATAAAACCATAGCAGAATCAAATAATTTCATTGTACTTGATAAATTTACCAAGTATTTTGAAGTAAATGAAGCACCTGCTGTTTATCAAACAGAGGCGGCACTTGAGAAGGAATTTATTCAAGACCTAATCAATCAAGGTTATGAAAATCCGATAAACCTAAATACACCAGAATCAATGTTGGCGAATGTACGAACACAACTACAATCGCTTAACAATGTGGTATTTTCGGATGCTGAATGGATTCGTTTTGTTGAAGAGTATTTAGACAAGCCAAGTGATAGCCTTGTTGAAAAAACAAGGAAAATTCACGATAATTATATTTATGATTTTGTTTTTGATGATGGTCATATCCAAAACATCTACTTGTTAGATAAAAAGAATATTACACGGAATAAAGTACAGGTAATTTCACAATTTGAACAGAAAGGAACAAATGCCAATCGTTATGATGTAACAATATTAGTAAATGGATTGCCTTTGGTTCAGGTTGAACTAAAAAAACGTGGAGTTGCTATCCGTGAAGCGTTTAATCAAGTTCACAGATATTCAAAAGAAAGTTTTAATAGTAATAACTCGCTCTATAAATACATTCAGATTTTTGTCATTTCAAACGGTACTGACAGCCGATATTTTGCAAACACCGTTGAGCGAAACAAAAACAGTTTTGACTTTACTATGAACTGGGCAAAGGCTGACAATACGCTGATTAAAGACTTAAAAGATTTTACAAGTACCTTTTTTCAGCGAAAAACACTTTTAGAGGTTTTATTAAAGTATTCTGTTTTTGATACAAGCGATACGTTACTTGTAATGAGACCCTATCAAATTGCAGCAACAGAAAGAATCTTATGGAAAATTGAAAGTTCGTATTTGGCTAAGAAATGGTCAACCAATGAAGGTGGCGGTTATATTTGGCACACAACAGGTTCGGGAAAAACGCTTACCAGTTTTAAAGCGGCACGTTTAGCAACCCAATTGGATTTTATTGATAAAGTATTCTTTGTAGTTGACCGTAAAGACTTGGACTTTCAAACTATGAAGGAATATCAGCGTTTTTCACCCGATAGTGTTAACGGTTCTGATAGTACAGCAGGTTTAAAGCGAAATATTGAAAAGGACGACAATAAAATTATAGTAACTACCATACAAAAACTAAATAACCTCATGAAAAGTGAGGGTGATTTAGCCATTTACCAAAAGCAAGTCGTTTTCATTTTTGATGAGTGTCATCGTTCGCAATTTGGTGAAGCACAAAAGAACCTGAATAAGAAGTTTAAGAAATTCTATCAATTCGGTTTTACAGGAACACCAATTTTTCCTCAAAATGCGTTAGGTGCTGAAACTACCGCAAGTGTTTTCGGTCGTGAATTGCACTCTTATGTTATTACGGATGCTATTAGAGATGAAAAAGTTCTGAAATTCAAGGTTGACTATAATGATGTTCGACCGCAGTTTAAGAACATAGAAACCGAACAAGACGAGAAAAAGCTGAGTGCAGCAGAAAACAAAAAAGCGTTGCTTCATCCAAAACGCATCAAAGAAATATCCGAATACATCTTACAGAATTTCAAGATAAAAACCCACAGAAACCAAGGTAGCAACAAAGGCTTTAATGCCATGTTTGCCGTAAGTAGTGTTGATGCTGCCAAATGTTATTATGAGGAATTAAACAACTTGCAAAAAGAGAGCGAAAAGCCATTAAAAATTGCAACAATCTTTTCCTTTGCTGCAAATGAAGAACAGAGTGCAATAGGTGAAATAGTTGACGAGACTTTTGAACCTTCTGCAATGGATATTAGTGCAAAAGAGTTTTTAACGAAAGCAATCAATGACTATAACGCTATGTTCAAAACCAGTTATGGCGTTGATAGCAATGAGTTTCAGAATTATTATCGTGACCTTGCAAAGCGTGTAAAGAATAAAGAGATTGATTTAATCATTGTAGTTGGTATGTTTCTCACAGGTTTTGATGCTCCAACACTCAATACACTTTTTGTTGACAAGAACTTACGTTATCACGGTTTAATTCAAGCCTTTTCACGCACAAATAGAATTTATGATGCAACAAAGACATTTGGCAATATTGTTACATTTAGAAATTTAGAAACAGCAACAGTTGATGCCATTACTCTTTTCGGGGATAGCAATACTAAAAACGTGGTTCTTGAAAAGAGTTACAAAGAATATTTAGAGGGATTCACAGACATTGTTACAGGTGAAGTACGCAGGGGTTATGTTGAAGTAGTAAAAGAGTTAAAAGAGAAATTCCCTAATCCTGACGAAATTGTAAAAGAGAAGGACAAAAAGGAATTTGCAAAACTATTCGGAGAATATTTGCGAGTAGAAAACATACTCCAGAATTACGATGAATTTAACCACCTTAAAGCATTTCAAGCAATTGACATAAATAATCCTGAGGCAATTGAAGAATTTAAAAAAGCTCATTTTGTAACAGATGAGGATATTGACACAATGCAAAAAATTGAATTGCTAAAAGAAAGAACAGTTCAGGATTACCGTTCAACTTATAATGATATACGTGACTGGTTAAGGCGTGAAAGATTTGGGAAAGAATCAGAGGAATCAAAAATTGATTGGGATGATGTAGTTTTCGAGATTGACTTACTAAAATCACAAGAAATAAACCTTGATTACATTCTTGAATTAATTTTTGAACATAATAAGAAAACAAAAGACAAAGACACTTTAATTACTGAAATACGCAGGGTAATTCGTGCAAGTGTTGGAAATAGAGCAAAAGAGAGTTTAGTTGTTGATTTCATAAATGAGACTAACCTTGATACCCTTCAAGATAAAGCAAATGTTATAGATTCGTTTTTTGAATACGCACAAAGCAAACAAAAAGCGGAAGCATTGGAATTAATCACAGAAGAAAATTTAAATGAAGAAGCAGCAAAGCGATATATAACAGCTTCTTTAAAAAGAGAATATGCAAGTGAAAATGGGACAGAACTTAATGCACTTTTGCCGAAAATGAGTCCTTTAAACCCTCAGTATTTGACTAAGAAGCAAAGTGTTTTTCAGAAGTTGACTTCGTTTGTGGAGAAGTTTAAAGGTGTAGGAGGTCAATTATGATAAAAGCCAACCCTATTTGCAAGCACATTGTCAAAGCCCCACAAGCCAACGCTTCAACCAAAGCTTTGTCAAAGAGCTTACAAATGCCAGCCCGAGTAACCGCCTTTCAGGACGGTTTTAGGATTGCCCACGCTAAAAAAAACAAAATAAATTTGTGCTTCGTGGGTAGGTTGGTGCATATTGATAATCACAATAAAATGATAGCTAAATAATTGATAAACAGACAGTAATGAATGAACACCAGCCCCTAATCGAGTAGACTGCCCCGCCAGCCTTGGCTGACGGGGAGAGCCTCTCACACCACTGTACGTACGGTTCACGTATACAGCGGTTCGTTAAGAAATG
>RZYX01000321.1 GCA_009930155.1 Clostridia bacterium
ATGTAAATATGCTCAAAGAGAAAACGTTTAATTTGACAAGTACAAAAATAGGTGAAAATACTATTACAAAAAACGCATTTGGAATTGGTTCGAATTCTGGTGGTGCGTATGGAGTTTCAGGGACTGCTGTTCGCTCTTTAAAATGGAACTTTAAGCCAGCAGCATATGATGTATCTTCTGATGAGAAGTTTCATTTTTACAGTGTCATGGTTGCTGATATTGGACACCAAGAGACAAATCTTTATGGCAAACCAAGGATACAGCGAGATCGAATTTGGTATATAAAAACTAATTTAGGGGACCAATATAAACCATTTAGGAGAGAAATTGATATTGGTGAATCGGGAATTGATACCAATGCAACAGGTGGAGTTTCTTTTTATAAATATAATTATGCAACAGTTGATTATCAAACATTCTCAGGTTCCAATTGGTTTTCAATTGCAGGAGCAACTAATGCTGAGTATTTTGATACAGGAAGTTTTGTCCCAGATTTAAAACCATTTTGGACAAAAGATGTCGTTCAAAACTTAGGCAATGTTCTTGAAAACCTTCCAGGGCTTATGAGACAACGAACAAAAGACATTTTCAGACGACCAATTTATGATGGAAAGTTTGATGGGAGTGGTGATGGATTGCTTGATTTGAGGATTATCCCTTTTTATTCTAAAAATGTTCTTACATATCAGCAAATTGTTGATTCAATTTTAAATAAGACATTTATGCCAATTTATCAATCAACAGCACAATATATGTACCCATCCAAGGTCGAAAGCGATGCTCAAAATGACGTTAACTCTAATATTCATATTTATCAATATGGTACATCCGACAAACAAACTGCCTATATGAGGGTTTTTCCAAGAACTCAAGATGTTGGCAAGAAGGGGTATATTTATGTCTTCGTCTATTAAAAAAAACATTGATGATAGTATTAATTTTTTTCCATTGTTGAAGTACATTATTTTAATTCACCTATACCTACTTTCTCTTTCATGTGTACATGCAATGGATATTAATACTTCCGAATTGTTTAAACCAAAAGGGGCTGTTTATGATATTACAAATACGGCTCCTAATACGATACAAACAATGAAAATGGTGGAAAAAATTTTAGTTGAAGTTGATGCCATTAGTGGGTTAATGCCAAGGGAATTTAAATTAGGTACATGTAGCGAAACGGGATGTCCAGTAGACTCCATCCAATGTGATGCCGTAACAGAAACACCGTATTGTCCTGATGGTTCTATTTTAAATACCACTCGTGATATGTGCCAAAAAGACCCTGATGTGTTTAATTGTCCAACGGGCTATACCTACGATAAGCAAGTTCAAAAATGTGTTAGACCGCTTGAATGTCCTAACGATGGTATCTATGTGGTTGAACGACAAAGATGTGAGTATAAACGAATCTATGAGTGTCCAATGGGTTATACACAAGATGGTGATACATGTATTGCTCCTCCCGTGTGCCCTAATGGCGCTGTGTTTGATGCAACGCTTTTAAAATGTACCGCTGAGCCTGTATTTGCATGTGCTGATGC
>RZYX01000322.1 GCA_009930155.1 Clostridia bacterium
ATATAGTCGACCCTTAAAAAGCACATAAACATAAGATTATCAGTAAAATAAATCTTAAAAGTGTTGTGTATATCTGCAAGTTTTAGTATATTTGATGCATAAATCTTGCAAATATATTATGCTATCAAAGAAGAAAGATACTCAGCAAAGCTGTATGTTTTTGGGACTAGAAGATATGTTAAACCAAAAACATCCGATGTATATTTTAGCCAATAAAGTGGATTGGCAAATGTTTGAAGATTCGTTCTCACGATTATATTGTTTGGACAATGGACGTCCGGCAAAGCCGATTCGACTAATGGTCGGATTGCTAATATTGAAGCATTTACGCAACATTTCAGATGAAAGTGTGGTTGAGCAATGGAGTGAAAACAACTATTATCAATATTTTTGTGGGGAACATGTATTTCAGCCTTGTGAGCCGTGCGAGGCCTCTGAGTTGGTTCATTTTCGGAATAGGATTGGAGAGAGCGGAATAGAATTGATTTTAAAGGAAAGCATTCGTGTTAATGGAAATGATAGTAATGATTCTACAGCGAGTATTGACACTACTGTACAGGAGAAAAATATTACTTTTCCAACAGACAGCAAACTGCACAGAAAAATAATTGACAAGTGCAGAAATATAGCAGAAAAAGAGAATCTTCCTGTACGTCAAAGCTACACACGCACGTTAAAGAAATTAAGTTTAGATCAGCGTTTCAGGAATCATCCACGTAACAAGTGGAAAGCCAGAAAAGCCGATAGAAAAGAGAAAACCATTGCAGGCAGATTAGTTCGTGAGTTGGAGAGAAACTTATCCCCCGATTCGAGATATCAATCAGACATTGATTTGTTTAAGCGTATTTTAAATCAGAAAAAGAGCGACAAGAACAAAATTTATTCTGTGCATGAACCTGATGTTCAATGCATATCCAAAGGGAAAGAGCACAAGAAGTATGAGTTTGGGAATAAGGTATCAATCATTTACACCCAAACCACAGGTGTGATAATTGGCGCTCTTGGTTTTAGAAATCCGTATGATGGACACACAATAGAACCGGCACTGGAACAAACAGAAAGGCTATTAGGCAAAAGAACCCTAAAGACATTAATTGGAGACAGAGGTTACAAAGGGAAAAGACAAATTAACGATACGACAATCGAAATTCCAAAACCTTTCAACAACAGAAAACAATCTCAATATCAGCAAAATAAACTAAAGAAGCAATTTAGGAAAAGAGCTGCCATAGAACCTATAAATGGTCATTTAAAAACTGACCACCGCTTAAATCGTAACTTCTACAAAGGAATTACAGGCGATAATATTAATGTAATGCTTGCAGCAGCTGCATTTAACTTCAAAAGGATGATGAATAAATGGAAATCATCTTTTGGGCTCGAATTTAGAATACAAATTGTTGACTTGATAAAAGCTATGTTTTACCAAATCAACAATAATATAATACGAAAATGGGCTTTTTAAGGCTCGACTAAGTAAAGAGATTAAAGTGCCCGCAATTGGCACATGAATGGTTTTGACTGTACTTGAC
>RZYX01000323.1 GCA_009930155.1 Clostridia bacterium
AGTAAATGTAAGTAAACAATAAACTTAACAATGCATTAATTATTAACTAAAATTTAAAACAAAAAATTATGAATTACTTAAGAACAAAAGCAATGTTTTTTCTAGTTCTTCTAATGGCAAATATTGGAGTTTTTGCCATTGGGATTGATTATGTCACTGTCATTCAGGATGAAGTCTGTGGCAATGATGGGAGAATTAGATTTCAAATTAATGATTTCGATTATGGTCAAGATTTCGAATTTTCGCTTGATGGTGGGCAAACCTGGGAATTAATAACGCATGATGTGATGTATTCAGGAATTGGATATACAGAAAATTTCTTGACTGCAGGAAACTATTATTTTCGTGTAAGAGTAGCCGGAACAACATCATATGTAAATTATTCTGGAAATCCTGTTGTCGTTAACTCTTCCCCTTTGCCAGCCCCTGAGATTACAGGCTATTATACAGGGCATGGAAATACTTGTATTGATAATGGATCCATCGGCATTTTAGCTAGCAATGCATCTCAGTATTCCATTGATAACGGTGCTACATGGCAAACTTCAAATGTTTTTTCTGTACCTAATGGTGTATATCAAGAGTCTGATTTTTGGGTGAAAAATGATTGTGGAGTCGAGGTGCAAAATGCAGGTAATTATGAAGTTAATGTTGTCTCTTGGCAACAAATTGATATCGAAAATGCCACTGTAGGATATGGCTTAGAAGTGGATGTAGATGGTGACGATCCAACATGTGCTACGTGTAGTGATGGTATGCTTTGGTTAAACTCATATCCTCAGGATTTTGATGGCTTGGAATGGAGCATTAATGGAAATGCTTTTGAAAGTGTTGACGATTATCAGGAAAATATACCTCCCGGAGTTTACCAAATTACCTTTAAAGATGGAACATGTGAATATTTACATCCCGATGAAGTATTTGTTGGTGGAAGCTTTATCGTGAATATCCCTGATCCTATGTTGAAAGCACAATTGGTTGCAAATACATCAATCAATACAAACGCAGACGCAGAAATTCAATACAGTGAAGCTTGGTCTTTCGCTGGAAACATTGAAGTGCAAAGCAGCAATATATCTGACTTGACAGGTATTGAGGCATTTATCCATTTGAAAGAATTAAATTGTCAAAGTAATAACATCACAGTTCTTAATGTTTCAGCAAATACAGAACTAACAAATCTTAATTGCAGTGGAAACTCTATAGGAACTCTTGATCTGAGTGTCAACTCTGATTTGTATGATCTAAATGCAGGTTCCTGTGGTTTGACAGACATCGATTTAAGCCAAAACTTAGCATTGGAATATCTTACATTATCTGATAATGCGTTTGAGTCTTTGGATTTGTCTTTAAATGCTTTGCTTGATGATGTTTATTTGTCTGATAACAGTTTGCTTGAACTAACTTTTGGTGGCAATACACCAGGCTATGTTGATCTCGCAAATAATCAAAGTCTTGTTTGTGTGCAAGTTGGAGATCCTGTTTTTGCTGATAATAATTGGGATTTTGATTCAGGTGTCAGATTTACAAG
>RZYX01000324.1 GCA_009930155.1 Clostridia bacterium
ACAATTAAAGAAGTTTGTCCCCCTAGCATTAATCTTGCACACACATCTCGACCTAAACGATCTGTCCCAAAAAAATAGTCACTATTTGGCGCAACTAAAATGGCAGAAGGATTTAAATCATACGCAGATGAAGTATAAAAAAAAGGACCTACAAATGAAAAAAGAAGAATGAGCACTAAAAGAGTAGTGCTCAAAAGAGGAAACCGTTTCACTATGACTTAAGGCCTAAAAGGGTTTCAAGCATCTGATCGATGGTTGTAATAATTTTAGCAGCCGCACTGTACGATTTTTGATATTTAATTAAATTAGAAAGTTCTTCATCTTTATTAACACCACTTACAGATTGATGCTGTTCATACACACTGTTATAAAGAGCACTATTCGTATCATAACTACTGCCAGATAAAGCAGCATCTGAACCAATTTTTGTCGTTAATGCACTGTAAAAACCCTCTAAGGTTTCTTTCATACTGTTACCAGATTGGGAGTAAAAGCTCAGAGTTGAGTATTGCATTTGCACCATAGCATTAGCGACTTTGTTGTTTCCTTCAATCGGTGCGCTATACCCCTGCATGGATGAAGGGTCTTTTTTATATTGTGTTACCACACTAATATCTGAAGCATTTGTACCTGTAAAAAATTGACTTACACCGACAGCACCAGGAAAATTTGTTCCATTATCTTCAATCGCAATCGTATACCCCGTATTGTATCCTTTAGGAGTAAGTGAAAAGGTACCATCATCTGAAAATGTTGCTACAAAATAGTCATCGACATCATTCAGACCATTATTGTCACCGTTATCATCTTTGTTGCTATTGATTTGCGTCAGGATACTGTCTGAAAACGTATCATCGCCCATTGTTGTTGAGTTATTTAACGTAATGGTTTTACGAGCCACTGCCTCGCCCGAACTATTATAAACAATCACATCAAAAGTACCGTTTTCAATATTATTATAGGCATTTTTTAACGAAGTATTCGATTTTAAATCTAATAGGGGACTTTGCATACTCTCTTGTGCACTTTGTGCATAAATATTATTCGTTTCTGTAATTAATGTTTGTGCCAGCGTATCAAGATTGTCAATATAGGTTTGAATTTTACCATCTTGTGGATATCCTCCATTTTCGGATGAGTCAATCACTCTTCCTCTTAAATCGAGAATTGCGCCCACTTTTCCACCATCTAACACTTCAGTTAAATTATAACGCGTACCATCCTCGAGTTCAGTATAAATGGAGTACGAACTGCTTTTATTCTCTGTATTATCAATGACGATAGGATTAAAGGTTGTTCCCTCGACAAAAGAAGCTCCAGCAATATTGATATTATAAGTTGTGCCTGAATCTGTCATATTTAGATCAAGTGTTGTATCACTCGTTACATTTCCCTTAGAGACAGAAACGCCTATGAGATTCGCTAAAGTCAGTTCAAGCTGGTCACGTTGGTCACGTAAATCATTCGCATGATTACCCTCTTCTGCTTCAACCATATTGATCTGCTTGTTTAAATCAGCCATTCGCTGACC
>RZYX01000325.1 GCA_009930155.1 Clostridia bacterium
TTTTTGGCAAAGCATTATCGGTTTATCGGTTGACCAGTTTATCGGTTGATCGGTTGATCGGTTGATCAGTTTATCGGTTGATCTGTTGATCAGTTGATCAGTTTTTCAGTTTTTCGGTTGCGAGCCAAAGGCTTGAGAATCCTCGTTAAAAATAGAAATTGCCTTGCATTCTTTTTTAACGACTCCACAATACCAAGTTTTTAATCTACGGCACCTCTACAGAATTTAGTATTTCGCTAATTATTTCTTCGCTTGTAATATTTTCTGCTTCAGCTTCGTATGTCAATCCTACTCTGTGTCTTAATACGTCGTGGCAAACAGCTCTAACATCTTCCGGAATCACATAACCTCTTCTTTTCAGAAAAGCATAAGCTTTTGCAGCTAGAGCAAGGTTAATTGATGCACGTGGTGATCCGCCGAATGAAATCATACCTGATAGTTTTGACAAGTTATATCTTTCGGGGAAACGTGTTGCGAATACGATATCCAGAATATATTTTTCGATTTTTTCGTCGAGATAAACTTCGCGAACTACGCCACGAGCTTTAACAATATCTTCGGTACTTATAACTGTATTCGCTTTTGGCATTTGACCGGTCAGATTTTCACGAATAATTGATCTTTCTTCTTCAAATTCGGGATAATCAATTTTAATTTTAAGCATAAATCGGTCAACTTGTGCTTCGGGTAGTGGATAAGTTCCTTCTTGTTCTATTGGATTTTGTGTTGCCATTACAAGAAAAGGGTTATCCATTTTATAGGTTGCGTCACCGATTGTAACTTGTCGCTCCTGCATCGATTCTAAGAGTGCTGATTGTACTTTTGCGGGGGCGCGATTGATTTCATCTGCCAAAATAAAATTTGCGAAGATTGGACCTTTTTTAACTATAAATTCTTCTTTCTTTTGTGAGTAGATCATTGTACCGATAAGATCGGCGGGTAATAAATCGGGAGTAAACTGTACTCTGGCAAATTTTGCATTAATTGTTGTTGCAAGAGTATTGATTGCGAGAGTTTTTGCTAATCCGGGTACTCCTTCCAACAAAATATGTCCATCCGACAATAATCCAATCATCAATCCTTCAAGTAAATGTCGTTGTCCTACAATTACTTTTTTCATCTCAATGTTGACAATATCGACAAAAGCACTTTCTGCCTGGATACGCTCGTTCAACTCTTTGATGTTTGTGTAATTATCCATAGTTAAATCTTTTTATAAGTTAGTATTAAAAAAAATATGCACGAAAATAGTCGTTTTTTACAATTTTGTCAAGTCATTAACGATATTATTGTCTTATATATTTGTTAAAACTGTTAAAAGGATGTTAAAAAAATGTCCACAACAAATACGTTCAAGCTAGTCCAGATCCATAAGCCAAGGTATCACACCAAATCGAAAAAAACAAACGAAGTATGAATTACGAATTAACCCGCATTATTCATGCGATTAGCTTTGTGTAGATACAAGGCGTCTAACTTTGCAGTCATACTCTTGTATTACAAAGAGTTAGCAACGCAGTAG
>RZYX01000087.1 GCA_009930155.1 Clostridia bacterium
GTGGTGGTAAATAATGTTACAATGTGGGAGTATCAGTTTAAATTCTTCGTGAAATAGTGTTCTTTTAAGCTAATAAAAAATGCACGTGGAATTTAGGTATTACAACTTGCAAACACAGGGTTTTTACAAATGAATGTGCATACTATTATATATAGCGTAGTTTTTCTAGTTTTTTATTGCAACTTTTTCTGTATATACAGCTATACTTTCATATTATTTTTAAGAAATGAGGGAGAAAGACATTAGCATAACCAATTATCCTTTTATTTTTGTGCACGGTATGTACGGCTTTGGTGAAGATGTTAAAATCAACAATTACTTGCCTTATTGGGGCATGTTTACAGGTTCGCTTACAAAATATTTAAACGCTAATGGCTTTGTGTGTTATGCTCCGTCCGTTGGCCCTATTTCTAGTGCTTGGGACAGAGCCTGTGAGCTTTATGCCCAACTTTTTGGCGGTACAGTTGATTATGGTGTCGCCCATTCAAAAGAGCATTCCCACCATCGTTTTGGCAGAACTTATGACGCTCCTACGATTAAAGATATTGGCAAAAGAAATCCCAACGGCACAATAAACAAGGTTAATTTGGTTGGCCATAGCTTTGGCGGTGAAACCATTAGAATGCTTACTCACTTGCTTGAGTTTGGCAGCTTGGATGAGCAACGGGCAACTTCTGCTAATGATATTTCGCCTTTATTTGTTGGCGGTAAAGGCAGAATTATTCACAGTGTAACAACTGTTTCGTCGCCCCACAATGGAATAACCACCTTTTATGCTAACCGCTCTGCTTTAGATATTGATAATTATAAAATGTTTTTGGCAGGCAATATTATTGGCAATACAAAGCTTAATGATTTTTATGATTTTCATTTAGAGCAATTTGACCTTTCGGGCACATCTAAAGAAACCCGTAGCCTTGGAAAAACCTTTAACACCGTTGGTGTTGCAGAGGTTGTGCAAGGGCGTGACAATGTTTATTATGACCTTAGCCTTTATGGCGCTAAAAAAATGAATCAGTTTTTAAGAACAAATACACATTCATATTATTTTTCATTTGCAACTTGTTCAAAGAGTAAAAAGACAACGGATAAATCTCGCCGTATTTCAATAGATTCTATTTCACTTGCACTACGCAAACTTGAAATGTCCATTGGAACTTACCCTTCAAGGACATTTAACAATATTCAAGTTGACGAAAAGTGGCTGGCAAGTGACGGTGCGGCAAACACTTATTCGTCCCTTGCTCCACTTAATGAACCTTCTGCCCGCTTTTTAAGCTCTGACAGCGTTGAAAAGGGCATATGGAACATTATGGATATACAATATGTTAAACACATGGAGATTGTTGGAAAGGTTTTTAGAAAATCAGACAGAGATAACTTTAGGGCTTTATTTTTAAATCATTTGAACATGATAAATTCATTAAGTGACTGAAATTTATAATTTTTTTAAAAAATATCTAAAAATTCATATTAAGTTAATAAATCTATAATATAATTAATATGGTATATTTTATTTAAAGGGGGATTTGTAATGTTTATTCTTTTGGGGCTTATGTTGTTCTCAATTTTTATTGTTCTAATCGGCACTGTGATTGGTATCGTTGGGTTGTTTGTTCTTAACTGGGGCTCAAGTGCGGATTATGATTCCATTGGCAACAAAATACGTAAAAAAGACATAAGGGCAAGGAACTTAAGAGCAAAGGCTTCAAGGAAAAAATAAAATTATAAGGTGAAGGTCTGTTTGATATTCTAATTGTTAGCAATAGCAAGAATGTGGCAAAACTTCTCCCGATGTTTTTAAAAAAACGAGTGCAAAACTTTATCTGCTTGCCATGGCAAGGCGGTTTTAAATTTATTTTATCAAACACAGGCAGATTTAATTATTTTTGAACTTATTCTACCTAAAAAAAGATTTTATTTATTATTTAAACTGCTGTATTCACTCGGGCAAATTTTTACCTGTAAACAGATTACGGACGAGATTTTGGGAATGGATTCGGAAACTGATTCCCGCACTGTTTATGTCCACATACGCAGAATGCGTAAAAAACTTAATAGCTTTGATGATTTTAAAATTCTCTGCGTTAGAGAAACCGGATACAAAGCTGAAAAACGCACAAAAAAGGACTGCAATGTTTAAATTGCGGTCCTTTTCTTATACATATTTTCTTATTATATTTCGCCCAATCAAGAAGAACACTAGCCCCGTTATAGCCGACACCGCAATTATTGCATACATAAGCATATATGAAATTGAAACGCTTCTTACTATACTTAGTGTGATGTACAAAAACAATGATATCATTTCAATCTTTGTGACTATTAAAAATGTTTTCATGCACTGATAAAGCGAAACTTTATTTTTTGGTGTCATTTTAGATGTTGGAAAGTTCCATGCCGACGGGAAAAACGAAACCACTGTAGCTAATAGATATAGGAATCCACCCAAAATTGGCAACACCCATATTGAGGATTTACTACCCCATCCGTCAATCTCGCCCGCAGAATTAAAATGTGTTGGAATTGTATCGGGCAGTGAACCATATTTTATGCCCAAAAACACAAATAAAGCTATTAAAAGAATTGCTCCTATTACTTCAAATATTATCTGCGGTACCGTATATTTAAGTTTCATAAAAGCACTCCTAACCCTATTTTGCTTTTTTATTATACAACTGCTTAAAATGTTGCACAATGACAATAATTAAAGTGAGCGTGCCTTTTTTTGCACAAACATAAAAGTTATGCTCTTATAATTGTTATTTAATAAATCCGCCACCTATTACATTGTCTTCGTCGTCATAAAAAACAGCGGATTGACCTGGCGTTATTGCCCTTTGAGCTTTGTCAAAATCAATTTTCACTGTTTTGCCGTCAATCGGTGTTACTACTGCACCAACAAGCGGTGATTGGCACCTGATTTTTACTCTTGCCCTTACTGGCTCGCAAAGAGTGTCAACGGATATATAGTTAACATTTTGGGCAACAAGCGAACCGCTCATCTGCTCGCCTTCCTCGCCCAATGTGATTTGATTTGTTTGTGGATTAATTTTTGTAACATACATCGGCTTGCCAAAGGTTAAGCCAAGACCTTTTCTTTGGCCAACTGTATAATATATTATTCCCTTGTGCTTGCCAAGCGTGTTGCCCTTTGAATCTACAAAATCGCCTTGCACAATCGTTTTGCCCGTATACTTTGTAATAAACTTTGCATAGTCATCATCTTTTACAAAGCAAATTTCTTGGCTGTCTGGTAAATTTGCAACAGGTAGATTAAATTCTTGCGCAACCTGCCTTGTACGCTCCTTAGACATATTCACGGGAAACATAACTTTACTTAACTGGTACTGATTAAGCCTGTGCAAAAAATAGCTTTGGTCCTTTTGGCTGTCACTTCTTTTAAGAAGAAACCGTCCGTTTTGCTCCTCTACTTTTGCATAATGCCCTGTTGCCAAAAAATCTGCACCTTCCTGCATTGCAATTTCCAGAAGCTTTCCAAACTTTATATTTTCATTACATACCACGCAAGGATTTGGTGTGCGGGCATTAAGATATTCATTTGTAAAATTATCTATTATCTTTTCTTTAAATATACTGCGAGCGTCAATTGTTTTAAACGGGATGTCTAAAACATCAGCAACCCTCATTGCATTTTGGCTGTCTTTTTTGTCATCTTCTGGAGTAAGCAAAAGATTTATACCGACAACTTCAAAGCCTTTTTTCTTTAAAAGCAACGCTGCGACAGACGAATCTACTCCACCGCTCATTCCAACATACACTTTTCTGCTCATTCATACAACCTCGCGTCCACAAAGATACAATTTATTTGCAATTATAGCCAAATATATTAGTAACTGCGTATTGTATCATAGTTTTTCTTGCAATGCAAGGGGAAAAATAGTATAATTAGTAACAAGAAATGTTTTATTATTTGTTTCTATAGGAGGAGATTTTTTTGCCGGCAGATTTACATTGCCATACTCGTCTTTCTGACGGTTCACTTGGCATAGAGGACTTAATAATCCTTGCTAATAAAATGGGCGTCGATACCATCGCTATAACAGACCATGATTGCCTTGCGGGCACTGTAAGAGGAAAGATTATTGGCGAAAGACATGGCGTTACAGTTATTCCTGGTGTGGAACTTTCCGCATTTGACAGCAAAAGAGAACGCAAGGTGCATTTGCTCTGCTATTTGAGCGAAAATCCTGACCGCTTAGAGGGGCTTTGCAGACGCAACTCTCTTGCAAGGCGAAAAGCAGGACAATTTATGGTTATAAAGGCATCAAAAAAATACCCTATAACCCCTGAATTTGTTATTAAATGTGCCGCAGGCTCTACAAATATTTATAAACAACATATTTTACACGCTTTGATGGAAAGTGGTTTTACCACCGAAATTTTTGGCAATATGTATGATGAATTGTTCTCAGAAAAAAATCCTGAAAACATCTGCGTTGCACCAAAATATCCTGATGTTTTTGAAGTTTTGGAAGCTATTCACGAATCAGGCGGAGTTGCCGTTTTGGCACATCCTTCATTTTATGACAGCTTTGACTTAATTGATGAGCTTATAGAGGCTGGGCTTGACGGCGTTGAAGTTTGGCACCCTAAAAACTCACCAGAGGATACCGAAAAACTCATTTCAATTGCCACAGCGAACAATTTACTTATGACTGGCGGCAGCGATTTTCACGGTATGTATA
Organism: Clostridia bacterium; assembly: GCA_009930155.1. The sequence continues at coordinate 4,710 of RZYX01000087.1, forward strand.
GTCCACAAATCAATAAGCTTGGTTCTTGCTCTACGCCTGATGATAATTTAAGCGAACTTTTGAATTATAAAGCTAAGCAGAGACGACTTAAAAAGAAACTTGCCTCAGCTGCTGCTAAAAAGGATTGATATTAAACTCCTCCTTCGTCAAAAGTATGATGGAGGGGTATAATTATGTCAAAAAAATCTTTTATATTCGTTATTTTTTAGCACTTTCTTTTATTGAAATTTTCTCGTAAATTTATTAAAATTAACTTATAGGGGGATTACTATGAACCGACATGATGATATTGATGTAAAAATCTTTGAACCCAACAAAAAAGATAATTACAAAGATGATATTTTATATATTGTTGAGGAAACTAATCGTCAGAGAAAAAATGGTAATTCATCAAAAGCAAAAGCCCTTGGTAAAGAAATTGCCTTAATTGCTACCGAAGAAGAATTTTTTAAATCATTTTTAAGCAATGATGATTTGACCCCTACTGTTTTGGAGCAAGCTTTTGCTCTTATGCAGTTTTCTTCCGAAGCTGCTCTTAACTATTATTTGCCTTCCTCACTTCTTTCTACTATTGCGGTTAACGTTTTGCAAGAATCTCTTATAAAGCAAAAAAACCCAATGTATGAAGCATCACTCAACGGTTCTGCTTTCTCTTTTTACTATTTAAGTGTTCGTAAAGGTGGCAAGGATATTCCTTATGATATCGGCTCTGCTTTTGCAATGCTTTGTGGTAAAGAGGACGAAGAGCCTTATATAAAGGTAGGTCAAAAGCTTTATCTGGAAACACTTAAAATAGTGGAAACCAAAATAAAGTCTGCTGATTTTGCCATTGAGTAAATTTTTTAAAATTGGTAAACCATCCTGAAAGGAGATTGTAAAATGAATTATTCACATGAAGTTGAAAAAATGTGTGTGGTTAAAAAAGGCCCACATCACGGACCTGCCCCAATTCCTGAAGAGGGAAAATGGGTGAAAGCAACAGAAATTAAGGACATCAGCGGTCTTTCTCACGGAGTAGGCTGGTGTGCTCCTCAACAAGGTGCATGCAAACTTACTCTTAATATAAAGGACGGCATCGTTGAAGAGGCATTAGTTGAAACTCTTGGCTGTTCTGGTATGACTCACTCTGCAGCAATGGCTGCCGAAATTTTGCCAGGCAAGACTCTTCTTGAATGTCTTAACACTGACCTTGTTTGCGATGCTATCAATGTTGCAATGCGTGAGCTTTTTCTTCAGCTCGTTTACGGTCGTACTCAATCCGCTTTTTCTGAAGGTGGACTTGAAATTGGTGCAGGACTTGAGGATTTAGGCAAAGGCCTTCGCTCCCAGGTTGGCACAATGTTTAGCACAAACGCTAAGGGCGTTCGTTACATGGAAATGGCTGAAGGTTATGTTACCCGTATGGGTCTTGACGATGACAATCAAGTTGTTGGTTACGAATTTGTTCGTGTAGGCAAAATGCTTGAAGATATCCGCAAGGGTATTGCTCCAAACGATGCTTACAAGAGCAATGTTGGAAACTACGGTAGATTTGATGATGCCGCAAAATATATCGACCCACGAGTTGAATAAGGAGGATTAAGCTGTATGTCTAACAATATGTTATTTGAGGGCAAAGGAAGAAGAATGCCCAAAATCGAAGAATGTCTTAAAAAATATGGTATTGCCGACCTTGAGGCCGCAAAACAGCTTTGCCTTGACAATGGTATTGATGTTGATGAAATTATAAGAAGTGTTCAGCCAATAGCTTTTGAAAATGCTATTTGGGCGTATACTCTTGGTGTTGCTATTGCTCTTAAAGAGGGCGTAAAGAATGCTTCTGATGCTGCTGCTACTATTGGTATCGGTCTTCAGGCTTTCTGTATTCCTGGTTCTGTTGCAGAACAGAGAGATGTTGGTCTTGGCCACGGTAATCTTGCTGCTATGCTTCTTAAAAATGAAACAAAGTGCTTTGCATTCCTTGCTGGCCATGAATCTTTTGCTGCTGCTGAAGGTGCTATCGGTATTGCTCGCACTGCAAACAAGGTTCGTAAAGAGCCTCTTAATGTAATCCTTAACGGTCTTGGCAAAGACGCTGCTATGATTATTTCTCGTATCAACGGATTTACCTATGTTCAAACTGATTATGATTTCTCAAGCGGTGAGCTTTCAGTTGTTAACCAAACACCTTACTCAAAGGGCGAAAAAGCAAAAGTTCGTTGCTTTGGTGCAAACGATGTTCTTGAAGGCGTTGCAATAATGAAATATGCAGGTGTTGATGTTTCTATCACTGGTAACTCAACTAACCCTGTTCGTTTCCAGCATCTTGTTGCAGGCACATATAAAAAATGGGCTATGGAAAATGGCGTTAACTATTTCTCTGTTGCTTCCGGCGGTGGCACAGGTCGCACACTTCACCCAGATAATGTTGCAGCTGGTCCTGCTTCTTATGGTCTTACTGACTCCATGGGTCGTATGCATGGTGACGCTCAATTTGCTGGTTCTTCATCTGTTCCTGCTCATGTTGAAATGATGGGACTTATCGGAATGGGTAACAACCCAATGGTTGGTGCAACTGTTGCTTGTGCTGTTGCTGTTGAAGAGTCTTCAAAATAATTATAACTTAACATTTATAATCAAAACCACCAGTTGAACTGGTGGTATGCACAAGCCCTAGAAGGGCATATTACTGGCGGGTGCCTTAAGGCACATTGAAAGATTCGCCAACCGCA
>RZYX01000326.1 GCA_009930155.1 Clostridia bacterium
GATAGAAAATAGTTATAAAGAATACCACGGTCTCTGGCTTACCGGGAATTGTGTTGCTGGGTTGATCTCGGCTCTGGATGAATTTTTAAACTTAACAAAGTGAACTACCCACCCACGCCAAAGGCGATGGGTTGGGCTTCATGGGTCAAAGCTCCTTCTAACGAAGGCAACGTACCATGATTTTTAAGTGTATGTTCCGTACACAAATGATTATTTAAAGCAAAGTTTTTAATATTTATGGCAGCATTAAAATCTCTCGATAGAACAGAACCGCACTCAGGGCAAGCCCATTCACGGTCTTTGAGCGTAAGTTCTTTATTTATATACCCGCACTCCGAACATGTTTTAGAGCTGGGTTCAAACCTGCCTATCCTTAGAATGTTTACTCCATTCCACTTTGCCTTATATTCTAACATGGCAACAAACATTCCCCAACCTGCATCTGAAATTGAGCCAGCTAAACAATGGTTTTTTACCATGCCTTTAATATTCAAGTCTTCCAAAGCAATAGATTGGTTCTCTCGTATTAACTCTGTACTGACCTTATGCAAAAAGTCTTTTCTTTGGTTGGCTACTTTTTCATGTAGCAAGGCAACCCTATACTTACGCCTCGTTCCTTTATGTCTGGAATATTGGCGTTGGTTATATTTCAGCTTATCTTGTGCTTTACGCAAATACTTGGGATTATCATATTCCTTACCATTAGAGGCAACTAAGTATGATTTAATGCCCAAATCTATACCAACGGTTGTTTTTTTATTTACTGGTTTAGATTGTTTTTCTACATCACCAGTTTCGCAAAGAACAGAAACAAAATATTTTCCTGTTGGAGTTCTGCTTATCGTAGCTTGTTTAATATCACCCTTTATTGGTCTATGTAATACAATGTTAATACCCCCCTTAAATTTAGGCACAATAAGCTTGTCGTTATCAATTTTTATACTTTGTGGAATATTAAAAGATTGCTTGCCTTTACCCTTCTTCTTGAACTTAGGGAAATCAGCACGACCTTTAAAGAAGTTTTCAAAAGCCGTATTCATATTAACAATTGATTGTTGCAAGGATTGGCTATTTACTTCTTTTAACCATTCATTTTCTTTCTTTAAGTCAGGAAGTCTTTTAACAAGACTATACCAAGAATGGTTGGTTTTGTCTTTAGCGTATTCTGATTGTTTAAAAGCCAAAGCATTGTTATACACAAAGCGAGCGCAACCAATATGTTTATTGATTAACTCAGCCTGCGATGCTGACGGATTTAAACGGTATCGAAACGCTTTTAACATATTGCAAATATACAAAATTTATTTTAATTATATCTTTTGTATAAGAATAATTATTAACTTTGTTGAAAATGTAAGTGTAAAGGGAGTCGCTTACATCCAAACCACTAAAGATGGTTTGGTTTTACGCTCCATTCCAAATAAAAATGTGGATAAATATCATCAAGATTTTCTTGAAGGCATTAGCAAATGCGGAGAAATATAACAAACGTGTTACAAAATAATTTTTGTCACG
>RZYX01000088.1 GCA_009930155.1 Clostridia bacterium
GTATAACCAATTCCAGTATCCACATTAGTAGCTTTCATAGGAAGCATAGAAGTAGTAATTAATGCAGCAACGTTCTGGTTAGTCATATAATTAATATATAAGCTATGAGAAAGAACTGTATCACTGAAAACTATTTCATCTGTAATTACATGGTCTGGAAAAGCAACAATTCTCTGTCCCAAAGTAGAACCAGCAACAACACTATCAGATATTTTGATGCTGTTTAAGCTACTACAACTATTGAATGCACTAGACAATATGCTCGTTACTCCTTCGGGGATTGTGTATTCACCGGATTTTCCGGTGGGACACTGAATCAAGTGAGTTCCGTCTTCATTGAACAAAACACCTTCTATGCTTTTGTAGTTTGGATTATTCGCGTTTACAATAATCTCAGCTAAACTGCTGCAACCACTAAATGCTCTATCACCTATGCTAATAACACTGCTGGGTATTGTAATGCTGGTTAATCCTGTATAGTAATAAAAAGCATCTCTACCTATTTCTGTTACATTATCTGGTATTATTACATCTGTAACACCTTTTTCTCTACTGTATTTTTTTAGAACTCCTTTTTTGTCAATTGTAAAGCCCATAATTACATCACCTTTATTAATATAATTATTTTTTTAAAACATAAGCCAATTTTCACCTATAAATATGTCATCTAATTTTTATCTCCGGATAAAAATTAGATTCATTATCAAAAACTTTAACCCATTCTATCAAAGTTTCTTTACTTAAAATCATTCTTGCGGTTATGATGTTATCTCTATGATTTATATCTTCTAATAAAATATAATTATTATCAAATAAATATGTGTTACCGTGTGCTAAAGCGTTTCTAATATGACTCATCAAACTAATTAGACATTTTTTATTTGAAAAATTATTATAATATCCTTGATTTTTCGCTGATATCATAATTGCAATTCTTGGTGTGAAATCACTTAGAACATTTATATCAAAATCAAATAAGTTAAGTTCTTTTAAGCATCTTTCCATTGAATCACCATAAACAAACTTTAAATTATCTTCTTTAACATCTGCAATTTTTATTAATTTGTCTAAAAAATTAGCAGGCCTACTAAAGTTAGGCTTATGGTAATCTTCTAATATTCTATTTTGGCTTGAAGATTTTGACAATGATTTAGTTACATAAAAGTCCCAAATTATACTTTCTTGGATATTTGTAAAACAAAACTCTCTTATTGATTTTTTATATGAATTTATTTCTTTCATTCATAGTCACCTTAATTGTTTGAAACTGAATATAGTTGAAACAGTGCTTGAACCATCACGGAAAATTTGTATTTTCATCATGTTTGGACCTGTTTCTGAAATGTCTACAAATTCATTCTCAGAAAAAAAATCAGTGTCTGTTTCATTATTTAGTCTAGGAAGTGTAATTGCAAGTTTTGAAACGTTCGCTATGTACTTTTCTATATCGTTTTTTGACGTTAAACATGCATTGTTCAAATAAAAAGTTAAGCTTTGATTATCTAAGTTAAAAGTATCGTAATCACTTAACTCCATTAAATTATTACAATATTCAGTTAACTTTGAAATTTCATCATTTGTAATTTCAAATTCTTCTTCCAAAAACAGAGCAGTTTGCTGTGTGTACCAATTTCCAATTTGTGGAATTTCATTACTTTCTATGTATTCAGTAGAACCACGAACAACTTTTCCATCTCTAATGCCATATATAGCTAAAATTCCTGAATCGTCTGAACAATCAGCAAAATTATGCATTATATAATCAACAAATTCAAAAATTCCATCCTGACTTTCATCTAATAACTCTGTGAGAACAAAAGGTCCAACATTCAGATAATCGTTTCCTGATCTCCACTCATACTCATAATTAAGTTTAATATTAATTATGTTTGCCTTATTAATATTGGAGATTGCAACTTGAATATCATTTGATAAAATATTTTTTTCATCAAATGATGAGTAAGTAGTCTTTTCTCCATCAAGTTCAATTTCCATTAAAACATAGCGTGCTTCTTGTAACCAAAGTTGTGAACATAATAAAGCTATTTGTGCTTGCAGTGTATTAACTATTAATCCATATTCATCTCCCATATTTTCATTTATAGGTCTTTTTGCAACAAATTTTTCGGTTATCTCATAAATTACGCTCATAAAAATATCCTCTTTTCTTAAATTTTTTTAATTACTCATTTTGCCAATGTTTTATACTCGTTAACTGCATTTTGCGGTTTAATGATCGTATCTATTTTTATCCTACTAAATTTTAATTTAATGTATCTATTACATTTAAACCACTTTAAAAATTATCTAAAACAGCTTTCACAATCTGTTAAACCTTTTTGTTGAGCCAAACCAATTAACTATTGACTGATCGTACAAGTTGTTTTAATAAACTTTCATCCATATCATGTTATTTATTTGAGTAACTTATCAAATCCATCGCATGAAAGTAGCGGGAACCTAACAAAATGCTCATCAACTGCACGTTTCTTTTTACCGGAATTTGTAAAAGACTGGACTGAGGCCACGTCTGCATATTGGGCTGCCGATATTGTATAAGTCTGCCCGTAGATTTGTTTTAATTTGCGTGATAATCCAGATGAAACCTTGTAGCGTATCAAATCCAACGATTTCCACATATCAATATATTCTTCACGCGAAAATATTCTCAACTGTTCGGTTGCAGGCGGTCCATTCATTAGGTCGGGAGCATAGGCCACATAATTAATTCCGCTGAGCAAATTCCAATTTTCATCGGCATCCTTATTGCCGAGAATGGAGCAACCGCTTCGCACAGCCAATATGACAACATTATCACCGTTTGGAACGACTAATAGAGACTTTGAATAATCCGCAATTATTTTTGTGTGCAAGCATTCTTCAAGCCATTCATGAACATTTTGAAATGCAGCTTTTGTATTAGCTGCAGAATCAATTCCACAAGTCTGTCGAGCCGGCATATTTGCGTTTTTAGTAGCTACGTGCACGTTAATAATCTCTTTTTTCTCTGAAAAGCTATGTAAACCTCTTGCCGTTAACTGCTTTGAAAACGCAAGTAATATCTTTTGCTCAACGCTCAATTCCTCTGATATATCTTGCTTAAGCTGTCCATCTATGTTTGATTCAATGTTTTCATTAAAAGTAGGATATTCTTCTATCAAATCAAAGAATACGCAAACTTCGCCTGTTACATAATGCAGCTGTTTTAATACCTCCACCGCATCAGATTTGGTCAGATTTCCTTGATGTACTGCCTGATTTCCAAGTTTGCGTATATAGTGAATAGCATCAAGAAGAGGTCGATCATCAATATATATAACAAAAGCAGGATCCGAAAGCATATCAAACATTGTTAAGCCATTAATATCGGTACTAATTACTGAGCCATACAACATCTTTACAATATATTCCATAGCTTTTCGTGCTAACGACACACTAATGTCAGCATTTTGAAAGGTAAAACATTCCGATTCGCAGCAGCAATTATACAGGCTCTCAAATCCAGATAGTTGTTTGATGTATTCAAAGTTAACAGACTTCATATTTATCTCCTAATTTTATATTTAAACTATAATGGAACTATAATATATTGGTTGATATTGGTTGATTTTGCTTAATTTTCTTTTAAATATTTTTCATTAGTTTCTACCATATTACTAACTATAGTATTATTGCTAAAACCAGTACTCCATCTTTTTTTAGCACACCATTTATAGTAACATCAATTTGTTCAACTACAACAAAAGATGTAAATATTGTAAATGGTATCATTGCTAATAGCAATTCATCTCTAAAATGAATGTAAAAACTTTTTTAGATTTATATAAATATGCGCTAATTGATTGTAAATAACTACACAATTTTTTGCAAAGTGTTAAAGTTTAACGTCCGTTTTTTTCTACATATAGTTAACTGTGTTTTGGTATTTAACCACATTACATAGCACAATTCGCCTTCATATTATATAAACAATCTCCGCAAACCGTAGCAGACCAAGCCACAACGGAATAACGGTACTTTTCTTACATAAACAAACGAGCAGACAGAAGGAGCATTTGTGCTTCCCTCTGTGTGCTCCTGTTTATATATGATTAAGTATATAATAAAACCGAAGAAAAATCAATCACAGAACTGTGAATAATCGAAAGGAGCAAAAAATCTATGGCACTCAAAAATTTCAAGACTTTTCCCCTGTTGGAGGAATATCTTAACTACCTTACCGTAATCAAGGGACGGTCACCAAACACCGTAATTGAGTATCGCACCGACATTCTAATGTTTTTCTCTTATCTCAAAGAAAAGCGAAGGATGGAACAACTGAAAGAAAAATACGACCTATCCTTTATCGATGCTCACTTCATCCGAAGTATCACGCTGGGCGATATGTATGCTTTCATATCGGACTGCCAAAACAACAAGCAGGCCACTGCCGGAACAAGGGTAAGAAAAATTGTATCCATCCGGCAATTCTGGAAGTATCTCAAAACCAAGGCAAAGGTTATAGAAAACAATGTATCCGAAGAACTTGAAACGCCTAAGATTCCAAAACGAATGCCAAAACACCTCTCGCTTGAAGAATCGGTACGGCTGTTAATCGAATGCGAAAACAATCCTCGTGACCATTGTATCATCACAATGTTTTTAAACTGTGCGCTCCGTCTTTCTGAACTGACGAGTATCAATGTAGAGCAGGTCACCGCAGACACTCTACAAATTGTCGGTAAAGGAAACAAAGAGCGCACTGTTTTTTTAACTCCGGCTACAAAAAAAGCCATATCCGATTGGCTTGCTGTCAGAGGACGACAAAACACAAATGCACTCTTTGTTTCAAAGGACGGAAACCGTATTTCCGGCAGAGCTGTGCAAGCAGTTGTAAAAAAATATCTTGCCAAAGCTGGGCTTGACACAAAGGTACTTTCTACACACAAGCTACGACACACCCACGCTTCACTTTTGCTTTTCACAGGAGTGTCGATAGCAAGCGTTGCCCGCAGGCTCGGACACGCCAGTATGACAACAACGCAAAAGACCTATTTACATATAATTCAAGAGCTTGAGAACAAGGATGTAGATTTAGTAATGCGTTCCTTGTCCGGATTGAGCTAATAACAAAAACAGCGGTGGCTTATGTTGATGAAGGCTGATAAGAAAACGCCGACTCTCAAATTGAGAATGTCGGCGTCTTATCTTTTATGGTTTAGTATTGATTTCAAGTATATCTTCGATGGGTAATTTATTACCGTCCTGCATCAGCAAAAGCCGCTCGTACTCATCAATTCGCTTCACTATGCCATTTACAGTTTGGTAACTGCCTCCGGCTTTCTTCTTGTCTGCAACGAAGTAGGTGACTGTGACTTCAAGCTGTTCGCTGGTATGCTCCTGAATCCAATTCAATCGTTCGTTCAGTTTATCAAGACCATATTCATCAAGCTCAATCTTGCGGTCGGTTAGCCGTGCTGTTTCGCTTACAGCGTCGTCATATCCTGTCAAAGCAGCAAATGGTGAAAACTGTGCCGCACGGTCGTAATTTGTCATATGCGCCCGATTTGGCGACTGATAATGTGGCAGATTGATTATATCGTCGTAGCTTTTGTCTGTTGGCACTTGTTTCACCTCCAAAATTTCATTGTTTTTGCCAGACAAACTGAAATTGGGTTATTTCTTGCTTTTTGCAAAAGTCAATATTACGCAAATAGCTATTAAAACCGTTGCAGCTATCAAACTAATATCATTATGTGTAATAAGGCTAATCAAAGCTAAAACAAATGCAATAATCAACGCAATTTTAACAACAATATTTTTATTCATAAGATTATCTTCCTCCGCAATTTCTTGTTTTTCCTATTTCATCATCAGCTTGATAAATATGAATTTGACTAAACCTCTGCAACAACTCTGCAAGGCAATCCGGTCATATCAGCATAGTTCATAGGATAGGTATTAAATACTATATCTTCTTTGTTATTCAGTTCTTGAAGATTGCACAAATTTTCAATGATAAAGACCCCTCTATCAGCACAGTATTGGTCTTTTGGAGTATGCTCTTTTCCTCTACGAACACCTGCAAAATCAACTCCAATAAACGATACCCCCTTATCCAATAAGGAATCGATAAGTTCGTCTGAGAGTTGTGGGTGCTCCGTGAAATATGTCTTCCCGCCATATCCTTCTTTTTCAATGAATCCAGTATAGAATGCCACAAACATATCAGAATTAACAGAATCTATATCTATATCCATTAAGCCAATATCTCTATCTGAAACATTGCACACATCAAAAACAATTCCTTTTCTTTTCGTATAATCTAAAGGGAATTCTTTATTCATCACATCAAAATGTGTGCCAAGATGACCCACTAAAGACTTCTTTTCATTGCCTTGTGCATCAGTAACCATTTTAGGTGTTATTTTCAATGTAATGTCTATTAACATATTATTTTCCTCCGTAAATTCATATTTATCGTTCTGCTCATTTTGCTATTCCTACGCCTTGTGTCCGCCGATTTGCTTATTTCGGCTGAGTGTTGTTGCGCCTTCTTGTAAGTTCATACCTTTGAGAACGGCGTTCTTGCCGTATTTCTCACGCAGGTCAATAACGGCTTTCTGAATACGCTTTTCTCGTTCCAGTGCCTCTTGCTCCTGTGCCTGTTTCTTTTCTTCAACCTCAACATCAGTAAACAGGTCAAGCTGTTCAAAGTGAGGTGCATCATTCACCGTGCTTTCGTCCACAAGCTTGCAGGCAGTCACATTGATTCTGCGGACGGTAAGGCTTTTATCCACGATACGGTCAAAAAGCTCCATCATCGCATCCATAATCAACATCGTAGAGGAAGTCTGCCGCTTAATGTGAGCTGTTCCGTGTGCGTATTTCGGCACCTTGCGACCGTAACGGTCTGTGGTAACTTCACCGTTATACGATGGCTTTGACCCCGCAAGATTTTCTATGTCGTAACCGACATCAAGTACAATCTGGTCGGTAACAAGGTGCTTTTGTACTAAGTCAAGAACCAGCAATTCCGTCATTTCACGCACAATCAACTTTGCCTTATCGTAAGGGTAAGGGCATTGCAGCACCTGACCGGAGCTGATACTGTTGGTACTCGGCTTATATGACTTAATATCCTCTATGGTACACGGCTCGTAGCCCCAAGCGTGGTCGATAAGCAACTCGGCATTGATGCCAAATAGATTATACAGCTTTTCGGCGTTATGCAGCGAAAACCGTGCGACATCGCCCATCGTGTAAAGACCGATTGCTTCAAGCTTTGTGGCATAACCTCTGCCGACACGCCAAAAGTCTGTCAGCGGTTTATGTGACCACAGAAGCCTGCGGTAGCTCATCTCGTCAAGCTCTGCAATGCGAACACCGTCCTTGTCGGCCTCGGTATGCTT
>RZYX01000017.1 GCA_009930155.1 Clostridia bacterium
ACGGCGGTATATCTGAAATGAAAACAGGTGAAGGTAAAACCTTGGTCGCTACTTTACCCGCATACCTTAATGCCCTTTCAGGCAGAGGCGTTCATATTATTACTGTTAATGACTATCTTGCCCGCCGTGACTCTGAATGGATGGGAAAGGTTTTTCGTTTTCTTGGGCTTTCTGTTGGACTTATTGTTAACGGAATGGAAACTGAGGAAAAAAGAGCTGCTTATTCTGCCGATATAACTTATGGTACAAACAACGAGTTTGGCTTTGATTATCTTCGTGACAACATGGTTCAATACAATAAAGACAAAGTTCAACGACCTCACTTCTACGCTATTGTCGATGAGGTTGACTCAATACTTATAGATGAAGCTAGAACTCCTCTTATTATTTCTGGAATGGGAACACAATCTACAGAACTTTACAAAGTTGCAAACAAATTTGTCTGTGGACTTAGTATGGTTAAAGTTGCTGAACTTAATCAAAAGGAAGAGTACGAGGATAAAGGTGACGGCGACTATATAGTTGATGAAAAAGCAAAGACTGCAACACTTACAGAAAGTGGTGTTGCCAAGGCTGAAGCTTTCTTTAATGTTGAAAACCTTATGGATGCTGACCATTCTGAAATTTATCACCACATAAATCAGGCAATTAAAGCTCACGGTGTTATGACCAATGATATTGACTATGTTGTTAAAGACGGCGAAGTTTTAATTGTTGACGAATTTACAGGCCGTATAATGCTTGGCCGACGCTATAACGAAGGTCTTCATCAAGCTATTGAGGCAAAGGAAGGTGTGAGTGTTCGCCGTGAGAGCAAAACTCTTGCAACAATCACATTCCAAAACTACTTTAGGCTTTATGAAAAGCTCTCTGGTATGACAGGTACTGCTATGACAGAGGCTGATGAGTTTTCTGAAATTTATAACTTATACCCTGTTGAAGTGCCAACAAATAAACCAATGATTAGAATTGACCATCCTGACTCTGTTTATAAAACAGAAAAAGGTAAGTTTAATGCAGTTATTGACGAGATAGAAAAGGCACACACTAAAGGTCAACCTGTTTTGGTTGGTACTATTTCTATTGAAAAATCCGAAACTTTAAGCAAGATGCTCAAGAAGCGTGGATTAAAGCATGAAGTGCTAAACGCAAAGAACCACGAGCGTGAGGCTGAAATAATTGCACAAGCAGGTAAGTTTGGTTCAATCACTATTGCAACAAACATGGCAGGACGCGGAACCGATATCATGCTTGGTGGTAACCCTGAATTTCTTGCAAAATCACAGCTTCGTAAACATGGATATTCAGAAGAAGTTATAATAGAGGCTATGGGCTTTGCTGACACTGATAATGAAGATGTTTTAAATGCCCGTAAAGAATTTGCAGAGCTTGAAAACAACTGCCGTAAAGAAATATCACAAGAGGCTGAAAATGTTTGCAACGCAGGCGGACTATTCATAATCGGTACAGAGCGTCATGAATCAAGGCGTATTGACAACCAGTTGCGTGGCCGTTCTGGCAGACAGGGTGACCCTGGTGAAAGCCGTTTTTATCTTTCTATGGAAGATGATTTACTCCGTTTGTTTGGTGGAGACAGAATGTCCAGATTAATGGAAACTCTTAATGTTGATGAGAATATGCCTATCGAGATGAAAATCCTTTCATCAACTATCGAAAGTGCCCAGAAAAAGGTTGAATCTCAAAACTATTCAATGCGTAAGCATGTTCTTGAATATGATAATGTTATGAATAGGCAAAGAGAACTTATATATGCACAGAGAAATAAAGTGTTGGACAATGCAGACCTAAAACAATCTATTTTAAAAATGCTTGATGAAACAATAGAAACCTCTGTTGATACATTCTGTGCAGAGGGCTCAAATTTTGAACAATGGAACACTGTGGGACTTCGTGATAAATTCCTTGGTTGGCTCACAACTCCTGATGATTTCAAAACTGAAGTTTCTAGAGATGAAATCAAAGAAATGCTCATCGAGCGTGGTCACACTAAATACGACGAGAGAGAACAGCAATTCTCACCTGAAATTACAAGGGACCTCGAGCGTATGATTCTTTTACGCAATGTTGATACAATGTGGATGGATCACATTGATAATATGGAAGAGCTTAAAAGAGGAATTGGACTTCGTGCATATGCACAGAAGGACCCCGTTGTTATGTTTAAGTTTGAAAGCTTTGATATGTTTGACGAAATGACTGCTTCTATCCGTGAAAGCACCGTTATTCAAATGTTTAATGTTATGGTTAAAAAGAACGAGAGCATAAAGCGTGAGCAAGTTGCAAAAGTAACAGGAACTAGCGGTGGCGGTGATGGAACCGACAAGCCAAAGACAATAAAAAAAGGTGAGCGTATTGGTTCTAATGACCCTTGCCCATGTGGTAGCGGTAAAAAATATAAAAAGTGCTGTATGTTAAAAGAAAATGCTTAATATGCAAATACAATATTACACTTTAACCTACAGAGGTGATTCCTTTAAAAAAGCCACAAATAACCACTCCGGAAAATAATCAGGATAATGTACAAGATTATACACAAGAAAAACTAATAGAAAGAATAAAAAAATTTATGAATAAATATTTGGGAGCCGGCCAGCCTATACGAGTAAGATTTTTTAACATCGTATTCTCATGCGGATTTTTTGCAGGAATAATGGGCGTATGCGCTTGTCTTATGCTTGGGTCTTCGCCATTTGCAATTAAAATAGCAGCTATATTTACATTGTTTTTCCCTGCTATGTTTTTCTTTGCAAACTATTTTAATAATCATCATGACCAAATCACTATCTTAACCTTTATATTGCTGAATTTTATTATATTGCCTGCAATGTATCTTACAGGTGGTGGTGTTGATTGTGGTATACCAAGCTATTTTGCACTGAGCATAGCACTTGCTATGTTTCTAGTTAAAGGGCGAACTGGTATAGTTCTTACATACCTAACCTCGATTTGGTGCATTTTAATAATTGCTTTTTCTTATTATTACCCTGATTATGTAATACCTCTGCCAACAGAAACATCAAAGTTCATGGCTATAAGTTCAAACGCTGCAATGGTTGCCTTTGCAATTGGACTTATGGCAAAAGGTGTTTTCATACAATACCATAAAGAAAAAGATTCCGTTAATAAACTTACCGAAAAACTTGAAGATATGTCTTTTAAAGACCCCCTTACTACAACATATAACCGTAGATTTATGCTAGAATATCTTCAATCCCAAATGAAAAAAGCTTGGGAAAAAGGCAATGAACTTTCAATAGTTATGATTGATATCGATAAATTTAAAAGACTTAATGACAACTATGGTCACTTAGTTGGTGACGAAGTTCTTATAAATCTATCTTCAATACTTAAATCAATGTGCCGTGATGATGATATAGTATCTCGATACGGTGGCGAAGAATTTCTAATGATTCTCCCAAATGTTGATAAGCAAACCGCCGCCAAACGAGCAGACGAGCTAAGGAAAAAAGTTGAGACTTCCTCTTTGAGCACAGAATTCTCAGAAACGGTAACCATAAGCCTTGGTGTCGGAAGTTATCATTGTGGGATGAGTTGTGTTAAATTTATTGAAGAAGCTGACCAAAACCTTTACAAAGCAAAAGAGTCTGGACGCAACCGTGTTTGTGCCGAATGATACAACAGTTTTTTATAGGAGGAATTTTAATTGATTAAAAATATTGTCCGCAAATATAACAATCGTTATGGAACCAATTCTCCTCTTGGCACCAGGTTTTTCTATGTCTCTTCTTTTATTTGCTTTATAGGATTCTTAGCTAATATTATACTTTCATTTTATTTTCCATTTCCAATTATTTCAAGGTATATATATATAGCTGGCTGCTTATTCGTTGTAATAATTAATATTTGTACAGATCATACAAAAACAGAAAATGGGAAAGAACTTATGATCCTTCTTTTCTGCATTGGAATAAATATTTTCTTATTGCCTGCAATTTATATAACATCTGGTGGAATTCACAGTGCTGTTGCAATGTATTTTATAGTTGGAGTTATAATCTCTATTTTACTTTTACACGGCAAAAAACTAGTTATCGTTCTGCTGGTTGAAAACATTGTATACGCAATTACTTTTGCTATATCATTTTTCAAGCCAGAGATTGTAAACCACTTTATGATTATAGAAGACGAACGATTTGCCTCCGTGGCACTTGGTTGCGTTCTCACGGGACTCGCCATAGGTAATGTGCTTAGAATAATGACAAACGGCTTTGAAGATGAGCGTACAAAGTCTGACGAGATTATAGGCAAGCTTGAGGATTTAACAACACGAGATGCATTGACTGGGGCATACAACCGCAGGTTTTTGATGTCTTATATTGATGACTGCATAGAGCGTATAAACGCTGATGAACTTGGTACTTTTTCTATAATTATGTATGACATTGACCATTTTAAACATGTTAATGACACCTATGGACATATCGCTGGTGACGAAGTTTTAAAATCCTTTACTAACATATTGTGTTCAAGCATGAGAAGCGCTGATATCGTCGCCCGTTACGGTGGTGAAGAGTTTATAATAATAATGCCAACCGCAGATGAACTTACAGCTTTTAGACGAGCCGAACAAATAAGAGCAAAAATAGAAGGTGCAGCCCTTTATGATGAAATTAAAGAGATCATTACAGTAAGTGGAGGAATTTCATCATATGCCCCACTTCTTTCAGTTGAAGCTATTATTGAAAAAGCAGATAAAAACTTATATATTGCTAAAGATACAGGTAGAAACAAAATAGTATGGAAAAATGGTAAAAACCCACCTTTGTGCTATTCAATATATTGTTAAAAGCATCGCCACTCATTTTTTTGATGCGAATCCAAAAACCAAGATAAAAATCCCTCTATTTTAAAATTAAAATAGAGGGATTTTTATCAAAACAAACACCAGATTTATCTTTTAATATATATAACTATAGTTCAAAATATATAGTAACCGTTCATATCCAACACTATGTATTTACACATTACGTTCTTACTCTACTTTGTATTATCTTTTCCCATATTATTAAAACAACTGTTGCAATTAGATAACAACAAATATCTTTTATATCAAACGAGGATCCGATAATAATTGATATTACTTTATTATCTTGCAAATGCAAAACATTTACAATGTTATAATATTGAACCAACTCAACAGCTGATGCAAAAGCGAATAAGTATAGCGGCAAAAACCCTATGGGCTTTTTTACAAATGCTTTGATAAATGTATACATTAGAATAACCACCAAGATATCTCCTACGTATGGTCTAATTAAAGTATCATGTACAAAAACAGCAATGATCACCTCTGTTATAAACAACACTAAAAAAGCAACTAAGTATTTTAGATTTATTTTCATAAATTATACTCCCAAACTTATTAAAGCTATTCATTTTTCATTACTAACCCCATCGTCAACACGGCAATTGCTTTTATCATAATTTCACTAACTTACAAAACGACTATTTATAAGCTCGTATTTAATCTAAATCATTTTTATATCCTCAACAAAATAGGTGTTTATAGGTTAATATCAATAATAAAGGGCCGAATATAAATTCGACCCTTCATTTGCGTTTATATTTATCTTGTAAAAAACTCACTAAGCTCTGGCTTATCTGTAATAAATGTTTTACCAAATGTTAATGCGCCAACCTTTTCATGTTCAGGTGGAAGCATAACTTTACCACTTTTTGTGATTGAAAAAACATTGTCAAGTGTGTTTTCATTTTTAATTCTGTTATTAGAGAATTCAAATACAAGCCCTGCTCCATCCTGCGACATTATAGACACGAGTCTGTCCCTTTGAGCACCTTTAAATTGCGACACAACCATATCAATTGCCTTATTGTAAGGTTCATCAGAAACAATACTAGTACCAACAATCTTTGTTTTCCCACACTCTGCAGCCTTCAAAAAGACTGGCTCCTCAGGCTCCTCTGTTGAAGAATTTATGTTTTCTTGTTCTACTCCTATTTGAGGTTCTATCTGTGACAAAACTGGTTCTGGTGGAAGTTGATCTTCTTCATTATCTAAAGATCGTCCGCTAACTATTACTGGAGTTTTCTCAAATACCTCTATTTCTTCATCAGGAGGTATAGCAACAACAGGTTCATCCGTTATAGGGCTTGTAACTGTTACAGAATCTTCTAAATTCAATATATCCTTCTCAATAAGTGACATATCAAGAAACGGGTTCAAACTCTCTTCCTGTTTTTCTGAAATCGTTTCTTGGATTTTGTCAGGCTCAATCTCTGCAATTGGATTAATAATTATCTCTGGCTCTTGCTTTACATGTTGCTTCATGTCGATTGAATTATTAACCTGTGCATCTTCATTGCCATCAAGACTTTCGAGCTTTCCTGCAATATAAGGTAAACCAAAGGTCATTTCCATTTCTGGTTTAGGTTCTTCCGCCAGTGGTTTTGTCTCAATTATTGGCAAATCATTTGATATTGGAAGATGATTTATGCTCTGTGATTCAAATTCATTTATATCCATCATTACCGGCTCAACTGATGTTACTTCAATTGGAGTTGGCTCAATCGGTGCTATATCTATATTGTTTGATTCCACCATGGATTCTTCTATCGATATAAAATCATTTGAATTAACAGCATTATTTACAACAGATGCAACATCATCAAGATTAATCGTTGGCAATATATCTTCTGGTGGTTGATTAACTTGCTCTCTAACAACCTGATCTCGACCAAAATTGGGTACTGTTCCGTCCTTTACAGGTTTACGAAGTGTTGTAGGCTCCGAACCAATCACTCCCTTTACAAGAGTTTTAAGTGACTTGTCAGCAAGCAACAAAGAGCCGGCTGCCGTTGCTACTGTGGCTACTGCCAATGCACCCAATTTTAATATCCTACTGTCTCCCATTATATTGAAACCTCCTAATAAAACTTTTATATTATCGTTCAAAATACAATATTTATTATGCACTGTTTCATGTCAACTATTGCTAATATAATTTTATATAGATAATTGATTGGAGTGATTAATTAAATGATTTGTTATGCAAAGTCTGAAAATTTTCATCTTTTGACATCGCTAAAAATCTTGCCTGAGCAGTCTCATAAGATTCACGTTTAGATGCATCAGGCTCATTTTCCTCTTGCATAGCTTGCCATTTTTGTTCTGCCGATTTTTTAGCTGCAAGGTATTCTGCTGAACCACTTTCCATTGTGAAAAAGCTAAAGTAATTAACCTCGTCTATAAAAATTTGAACTTGCATAAGAGTAGTGTCGTTCCATGTACTGGTGTTTGCAAACTGAAATACATATCTATAAGTGTTGCCAGTAATCGCAACATATACCAAATGACCGTCAGCCATTGCTATTCCACTCTTTGCATAATCTGATTTTATCTTTGCGACATATGTATTATTTGACATGCTAGAAAGCAAAGTTTCACTATCATTTTGATTTGTAAATTTAAGGCTACTTCCAACAAAACCAGGTGTTACTACTTTTGTAGTAGTCGTCGTAGTATTTTGCGATTTAGTTGTGGTCTTTGAATTTTGGGTTGTAGTTGGCATAACAGCTATTATTTTGTAATAATATTTTTTACCACTTTCTGCACTTTTATCAGTATAGGTTGTTGTTGTTACTGTACTAAGTTCTTTATAATCACCATCTTGGCTTGTCGCTCTGTAAATATTGTAGCTTGTTGCTCCCAAAACAGATTCCCAAGAAACTTTAATACTTCCATCCTTTGCAACTGAAGTTGTATCAACCGTTGCTATACTTTTTCCCTCTGCCTTTTGAGGGGTTGTATTGCCATCAATATCAGCTTCTACTTTTTGGGTTGGATCAATAAGACCTTGCTGACCGTCTTCATTTGTTATAGTGTCGCCAAACTGGCCATATTCTGCACAATCTCCAAAATCAAGAGTTGGAGAACTCTCTTCCTTAGAGCAAGCTGCAAACATTAAAATAAAAGCAATAAACAATGATATTAATGCCTGTTTTTTCATAATAAAATTCCTCCATCTAAAATACTTTTACCATTATTTCATTAAATAATATATTACCATTATTACACAATAAATACAATAAGATTTATTTATAAAAAGATATGCAAAACATAGTTATTTAAATGCTTTAACATTTGTTCATGCAACAGATATAAAAGTATATTTATCTAAAAAAAAACACAGAACAAATTGTTCTGTGTTTTTTACAAAAAACTAAAATTAAAATATTGCTGAAAGCAAGTTGTTCATGATCTCGCTCAAAGTCTGTGTGTTAAAGCTAAAACCGTAGTTAATAATTCTAGTTACATCTTGGCTGAACCAAACATCTGCAATACCTGTAAGAAATGCTGTTGTTATCATTGGTATTTCACCTCCATTTTTTTTAAAGAAGTTATTTTCTAACTCTTCCATATTTTAACATATCTTCGAAAAAACATGTTAACATTAAATGAATTAATTATTAACATATTGTTAACATCAAGAGTGTGTTTTTGAACTATTATTACTATTTACCATATTAACCTGCTGTTTTTAGCTTGTTATATGTGCAATTTTTCATATTGTATTTTTATTAACTATTATTACGACAGTTTAAAAACATTGATGTCTCATTGTTTTTTGACTTATGTATATTATAATTTTAATTTTTATAAAAATTTTTTACCTAAGAATATTTTTATTTTTAATCACTTGAATTAATATTCTTGGATAGAACTAATTGTTAATAGTATGTTAATAATTTAATTGTAGTCTTATTGATTATTGCCTTTATTAATTTTGTGATAAAAACAATAAACTTTATTTAATTTTTTTGTTTATTTTGGTAAATTTTGTTGATTTACACATTATGTTGTGCTATTATTGTCATATAATAATTATTATATCTATATATTATGGTCTATCGAGTCAAGTTTAACACTTCGTGTGATAGATTGTAATTTTGAAAGGAATCTTTAAAATGTCTATTGATGCCCGTTCTTCTGGTATGCTTATGCATGTCTCCTCATTACCTGGGCCTTTTGGTGTTGGTGTTCTTGGGAGAGAAGCATTAGACTTTGTTGATTTTATATCTCAGCTTGGATTTTCCTCGTGGCAAATTGTGCCCCTCAATCCTATTAATAATTGTCAATCTCCATACAAAATCTCAAGTGCATTCGCCGGTAACTATGTTTTTATAGACCCTCGTTCGCTCAAAACTCTTGGTCTTGTATCACAAGAAGAAGTGGATACTTGTATTTACGCAAAAAGCGAAACAGCCTACAACTACGATTTTGCCGCAGAGAAAATGCTTGCACTCTTAAAAGTCGCTTTCTCTCGCATTAGTAATACAATGCTGACAAGTATTGATGACTTTTCGTCTAAACATAAATGGATTGAACCTTATTCACTTTATATGGCAATTAGAGAAAGTCAGGGAGGTGCTCCATGGTGGGAATGGACGTCAGGTTATGATGACTATGAATATTGCAAGCTACAATATAATAAATTCACTTCTCAAATAAACTTTTGGAAATTTACCCAGTATATATTTTATTCCCAATGGTCGGTTATTAAAAACTACGCTAATATCAAAGGCATAAAAATAATCGAAGATATGCCTTTTCATGTGTCTATGGACAGTGCCGATGTTTGGAGCAATTCATATTACTTTCGGTTTGATATTAATGACCTTAAATCATCAAATGTTTCTAGCGATACTGATAACTCTTTTTTAGCTAACGATCAAGCTTGTTCTAATCCACTTTATAATTGGGACAATTTAGAGGATGAAGGATTTTCTTGGTGGATTTCTAGGCTAAAATTTTTAAACAACAACTTTGACATTATAAAGATTACTAATTTTAAGTCCTTTGAATCTTATTTATCTATCCCACCAGACGAAAAAATCACTGAAAGAGAAAAATGGGTTCAAGTTTCTGGTCAAAACTTTTTTAAAGCAATAAAAAATTCTTTGTCAGACATAAATTTAATTGCAAATGACCTTGGTAATATTGAAGATGATGTAATAGAACTTTTAAATAACAATAATATATACGGTGTATGTGCTATGCAATTAGGATTTGAGTACGCCTCTAAAAACGACCATTTACCTCACAACTATACCAAAAATACAATTGCCTATCTTGGTACACATGATAACAAAACATTTATTGATTTTCTGCATGAGCTTGCAACAGATAAGCGAGAGTTCACACTGAATTACTGCGGATTTCGTGGAGAAGATTGGGCCACACCCAAATATGATAATATTGCATGCCGTTGTGCTTTTGAGGCTTTGTGGCGTTCTCCTGCAACTTTAACCATTATAAATATTAAAGACATTTGTGGCATGACAAGTTCTGATAGCAAAGACCTTGCGGGCAAACAACAAAACAATTGGTATTTTAGGGTTGCAAGTGATTATTTACACAATATTGACGGCGACTATTTCAAACGCATAAACGAAATATTCAAACGATAATTTTCTCCTTTCATATGTTTTTAAAAAGAGAAAACCCTACAGTTTAACACTGTTGGGTTTTCTCTTTTTTATTACACTATTTTAATCAATATTATAAATTTTTAATTATTTTCATTGATAGTTTCTGATGCAGAATTTATATTGATCCTTACCATTACGCTTTGCTTCATACAACGCTTTATCAGCATTCTTATAAAGCTCATCATAAGTTGCTCCGTCCTTATTAAACATTGATATACCCATACTCGTTGAAAGCTTATGGCTATAATTATGGTCTATGCCATATTTTTTATATGATGCAGATAACCTTTGAACCTTGTCACAAACCAATGCAACGGACTGGACATTCTTAATGAATGCCACAAACTCGTCGCCTCCAATTCTACCCAAAATATCACTCTCACGGAAATAACTTTTAAGTTCATTAGAAAGCTCTAACAAAACATCGTCACCTACGAAATGCCCATGTGTATCATTTATAGACTTAAATTCATCCATATCTATAATAATAAAGGCATGAGAACCATCTGATCCTTCACCTGCTATATACTCTTCAATAAGAAATTTAGTCGTCGTTTTATTATAAAGCTTTGTAAGCGGGTCCATCTGTGCTGCTGTTTTAAGCTTAACTTCACTAGTCTTTCTATTATCAATGTCCTGAAGTAACTGCATAAGCCTAAATTCATCTTTGTTTTCTGTGTATTCTCGTATCATTAATGTTGATGTCCACGCATATTCCCCGTTTGACCTCCGCCTGCGTGCTTCTTGATATATCTGCTTTTTGCCCTCTCTAAACTCATTTTTAATATTGTCTATAGAAAACTTTTGAGTATACTGTTCTACATCATCAGGATGCAGAAGCGTTTCCGTTATATGTTCCATGCTTTTTTCGTAACTATCTCTCATATGAGATGACTGAAAAGTGCCCTTGTTACGAACAAGAATAAACTCATTTTTATTAAGATTGACCTCATAGACTTCATCAAAAAGGTCTTCCAGTATACCTTGCATTCGTTTTTCAACAACATATCCCCGTTGCTCAATTTTACTCTGAGCCAACAATACTTTCATCCTGCCAATATATGTTGTCTGAAACAATAGCCCTGAAATGAGCAAAAAAGGAATAGCAATTAATGAAATCCTAATTATGCAAGTACCTATAATTACTGCTGTCAATATTACAAATATTTCAGATATTATGAGTATAAATGCCGTTTCATTTTTATCAAACACAGGTGCTACTAATGCAAGAGTCAAAAATACAAACCATGATTCAATATGCCCATACAAAGAATATTGCAAAACAGCTACAAGACATATAGAAAACTCAAATATGCCCCAAAAAGACATATAAACCCATTTACTTTTTTTAATATTAACAGTTGATTTGTTCATAATATTTGCAATAAACACTAAATAAACAATTGACAAAACCACTAGAAAAACAAATAAGCAAATATATAATATGCCCTGAGTTGATTTTATGCTGTATTGGTTAACCTTTAAAAAGAAAGCATAAGTTGAGAACACAAATATCAGCAGCATTGCTGGCACCATTCTTTTAAGGTTTGCTCTAGCTCTTGCATCCTCAGCATAAATAAAAGCTTTGTAATCCTCTGAATCTTTAGAGGATTTGGACATAGTTCTTATCTTTTTTATCTGCCCAAACAGGTTTACATATTCTCTCCATATGTTCTCCACCCATATCACCTCTTTCGCAAATAAAATCTTTAAACCGCAACAAATCATATATATATAAACTTAATGATTTGCAAAAATAAAGCTTCATAATAAAAACTGTATATATTAAGAAATAAAATATAAAAAGCACTATAACAAAAGTGATGCACAATCACTTTTGTTATTATATCATATTTAACAGCTCTTGCACAGCTAAAATATTTGTGTATTATGCCCTTTTTTCATAACTTTGTTTAATTTTTTTGTGTGCTATTTATAGGATGCTAGATTCATCTGTATATATAGCTTTCAAATATTTTATAAATATTAATTTAAGAGTTATAAATCATAAAGAATAAACACTATTTTATCATTTTTCTATATTCATTTCTTTGCTCGCCAAAGAAACAAGTCAAAGAAAGGCGGCACGGGAAAACCCTCTGTGGACTTTCAGTCGATTTTCCCCCGTGACCCCCTTCCGTTCGATTTCGAGCAAGTCTTTTTAATACTATGTTTTATAAATTATAATTATATAACACATATAAACGCTTTATAGAGTCAAAAATCAACCTATTTTCCTACCGTTCTTAATCATTATCTTACCAAAAAATGGTGCATTAATATGTCCGTTACATGTATCACCGTCAAAACTTGCAACAACCTCTACTTCCTTGCCTGGAAGCATATCAGATCCACCTTTAACTGTTAGTGTATTACCTTTTTCAGCTATATGACTTATAAAGTAGCTTGGTATTTTGTTTACCCCTGGAATCTCAACATTAAATCCATATTTACCATTTTTGTCTATAATCTCAAGGACTGCATTTCCCTTAAAGAAAATCGTATTTACTGAAAACTGCCATTTTCCTACGCCAATCATAATTAATACCTCCTATATCTTTTACATCTATTATATAAAGATTAAACATTGTCCGTGTATTATAGCCGCCAAATATCTGCACTAGCATCAGATGGCATTCTAAAATCACCTCTTGGAGAAAGGCTAACACTACCAACCTTTGGTCCATCTGGCAAGCAAGAACGCTTAAATTGGCTCTGAAAAAATCTTTTTAAAAATAACGAAAGCCATTTTTCTATTTCATCATGAGAATATTTGCCTTCAAAAGCTAGCTGTGCTAAGAACTTTAGTTTTTGTGGCTGTGTACCAAATCGCATAAAATGATACAAGAAAAAATCATGCAACTCATATGGCCCAATTTGCTCCTCTGTCTTCTGCTGTATTGCTCCGTGCTCATCAGGCGGCAAAAGTTCTGGGCTTACTGGCGTATCAAAAATCTTTAAAAGCACAGTTGCTGTTCTCTCATCTGAATTATCTGCAACATTTTTAACCAAATGACGCACCAATGTTTTTGGAACACCTGCATTAACACCATACATACTCATATGGTCACCATTATATGTGCACCAACCCATTGCAAGTTCACTCAAATCGCCTGTTCCAACAAGCAATGCACCCTCTTTATTTGCAAGGTCCATAAGGATTTGCGTTCTTTCTCTTGCCTGAGTATTTTCATAAGTTATATCATGAATATTTATATCATGACCTATATCTTTCATATGCTGAATGCAAGCAGGACGAATGTCAATCTCTCTCTTTTCTGCTCCAATAGAATATATTAATTCCATTGCATTTGTGTATGTCTCGTCTGTTGTTCCAAACCCAGGCATTGTAATACAAAGTATATTTTGCATTGGAAGCCCAAGCTTTTTCATTGCCTTTACTGTTACAAGCAGAGCAAGGGTTGAATCAAGCCCACCAGATATTCCTATAATTGCCTTTTTTGCACCTACATGTTTCATTCTTTTTGCAAGGCCTGAAGCCTGAATAGACAAAATTTCCTTGCAACGCTCATTTCTATCTATAGCATCGCTAGGAACAAAAGGATATGCATTTATCTTTCTATCTATGGCTTTTTCATTAAGTGGTGAAAGGCTACATTCAACAATACTGTACTTGCCAAAAATTCCGCCACAATCATCTGCATTGTCTGCAAACACATTCCTCTTAATTCTCTCCGAATTAAGATTTTCAAAATCTATACAAGCAATAGCACTGTTCGCATCGTTTTTAAATCGTTCACTATCTGCAAGTATTACTCCGTTCTCTGCAACTATACAAGCGTCTGAAAACACAAGGTCTGTTGTTGACTCGCCTGTAGCTCCGCTTGCAAAAACATATCCACAATATCCTCTTGCACTCTGTTGCTTTATAAGTTCTCTCCTATAATCATGCTTTGTTACCAGCTCATTACTTGCCGAAACATTTAAAATGATATTGGCGCCCTCCAAAGCCATAACAGAACTTGGAGAAATAGGCACCCATAAGTCCTCACAAACCTCTATCCCAACTATTACGCTATCACTCATCTTAAATAAAAGTCTGCCAAACGGAACATTATCTGCACCAAATTTAACGCTATCAATCCTTGCATCTCTACCAGATACAAACCAGCGTTTTTCATAAAACTCACCATATGTTGGAATATATCTCTTTGGTACAAAACCTAAAAGTTTACCTTTTTGCATTACTACCGCAACATTATAAAGACGATTGTCCGCACGTAGCGGCATGCCAATTACAATTAGTGCTGATATATCTTGTGTATTCTCAAGTATTTGCACAAGAGCCTTTTCACATTCATCATTTAGTATGCTCTGAGAAAATAAGTCAGCACAAGTATAGCCAGACAAAAATAGTTCTGGCAAAGCTATTATCTGTGCTTGTTGCTCCGCCGCTTTATATATCTCCTCAAGTGCCGACTTTGCATTCTTTTTAGGGTTTGCAACCTCAACAACAGGGCTGAGCGCTGCAACTTTTACAAAATCCATATTCATATAAAAACCTCTCAAAAAAGTTAATCTATAACATTGTTCCGATATATTTCTATTATATAACAATCATGTCCCTTTTTCAATTAAAAACATGGTATGTTTACACAAATGTAAAAAATAAAGACTACCAAATTTATAAGTGACTTGCGTCCCCTTATAAATTTATGATAGCCTTTTTAAAAGAGTAATAATCAAAATAACGCACCTTGACCCGCCCTTTTAAATTATCCTACTGATTTTACAGCAGATATACAAGAATGTTCCCCATTCGTTTCACACTAAATCAATAAATTTTTGTATATTTTATTCTACACGAGTAATTTAATTCTTAATTGCTAATATATAATAATCCGTAAGTGAAGTATAGTCAACAAAAAATAAAATCACTTTTATTTCATATCTTTATTATGACACACTTGTGTTTCTTCTGCAACACTTTTGTTTCATTTTGCCGTATAATTTAACTACAAATATAAGAAGGTGATTTTGTGTATTATAACGAACGACTGTTATTTTTAAGACAATCAAAAGAATTAACCCAAGAAGAGATTTCAAATGCCATAGGAATAAAAAGACAACAATACAGAAGATATGAAGCTGGTATAAATCTATTGCCAATAACACACTTAAAAGCACTTTGTGAAATTTATGGTGTTTCTGCTGATTATATTCTTGGATTACCGCAAAATTTAGATTATCCAAAAAGATAAATACATTTTAATTATATTATTTGAATTTCATATATTAATCTATTTGTTTTATTGCATACTCAAACACTGTTATGTTTCATAGTTTAACACCGTTTGATGTTAAAGTCAATAGTACTGTTTGGTGTTATGATATAATCTCTTTATTTAACAAATAAAGAAGGTTTTAATTATGCAAATTGCAACAAAAATACGAGAACTTCGAGAAGATAAAGATTTAAACCAAACACAAGTTGCAAAACTTTTAAGTACATCCCAAACAGTGTATTCGAGATACGAAAGAAATGAACGCACACTGCCGATTGAACATTTAATTAAACTTTGTGAAATTTATGGCGTTTCTGCTGATTATATTCTTGGATTGCCTGAAGATTTAAAATATCCAAAAAGATAAGCAGACAACAAGAAATAACCACACTTATTATAGTGTGGTTATTTCTTGTTTAATTAAGTATATTAATTTTTTATGAGTTCAATATATTCAAGCACTACTTTTTCATCTCTTTGGCTTTTTGGAACATCAAGCACGATATCTTTTTGAACTTTAAATCCATTTGAAGAAAAACACAGCACTCTGTCCGCAAGCCTTGCCGCATCAACCATATCATGAGTTGTAATAATAACTATTTTGGATTTAGCATACTGTAAAATTAAAGAATACATCTTTTCTTTAAGTTCGGCATCAAGCCCTTTTAGCGGTTCATCTAAAATTATAACATCACCTTGGGCTGCTAGGCTTCTTGCAAGAGCCACCCGTCTGCACATTCCTCCGCTAAGCTCACTTGGGTATTTGTCTGCTTCACTAACGAGCTGCATATTGCCAAGCAATGCCTGCGCTTTTATCTTATCTGAAACAATTTCAATATTTTGCTGTGCTGTAAGCCATGGAAACAATCTGTCCTCCTGAAAAGTTACACTTACCTTTTCAGTGCCACTAACACTGCCTATATCTTGATTTTCAAGCCCTGCAATTATTCTAAGTAATGTTGTTTTTCCTGCTCCAGAAGCAGAGCAAATAAAGGTGATTTGATTGTCATTAAAACTCTCGTTTAAATCATCTATAACAAGGTGGCTACCAAAGCTTTTACTCAAATTTTCAAGTTTTATCATTTGGCACACCTCGCCTTCCGCCAAGCTTATTTATAAGTGTTACCACTAATTTTTCTATAATCACGCTAAGCGCAACAACAACAAGTGTCCACGCAAAAAGGTCTTGCGTTTCTATATATATTTTTGCATTGTAAAGCTGTGTGCCAATTGAAAATGTTGGTACGCTTATTACCTCTGCGGATATACCCGCCTTCCATGCAAATCCAAGCCCCGTTGTACATGCACTTAAAAACATTGGAGAAACGCTGGGAACATACACCTTTGTTATCGTCTTTGATTTTGAAAACCCAAAAACTTTTGCAACCTCCAGCAGACCTTTATCTACACCATTTATACCAGCACTCACATTTGACCAAACTATTGGAAGCACCATTAAAAAAGAGATAAAAGTTGGAACATTATCCCTGCCAATCCAAACAAGAGCAATTATAATAAATGATGCTACGGGAGTCGCTTTTACAAGGCTCATTACAGGATAAAACAAGTCATATAAAAACGATATTTTTGTTGTTAAAACAGCAAGTATAACTCCAAATACAACTGCAAGCAAATACCCCTGCATTATCCTAAAAAGTGACAGCAATGTAGCGTGCCAAAAATCTTGTTGCTGTACAAGTTCAAAAATGCGTATAACAACTCGTGCAGGAGACACAATAAGTATCTCCTGCTGAACAATCATATAAACTACCTGCCACAAGCCAATCCAAAACGCAATGACAAGAAGCTTTTTTAGTGCTGATTTTAATTTTAGATTATGATTGGTAGTAGAAGTTGTCATCAGGCAACGCCTTTCCTACTGATTGTGGATTACTGTCAAACAGCATTTGCAAATTTGCCTTTGCTATTTTTTGCATATCTAAGCCCGCAATAAATGTTATATTACAGTTTGGAATTGCATTTGTTGCTATTGCTTCACTTGGTAATATCTGCTGTTCTACAATCAATTTTGCAGCATCTGCGGCATTTTTATTTACATATTCAACTGATGCCTCATACTCATCCATAAAGATCTCTACTGCTGCTTTATTTTTGCTCAAAAAGTCTTTATTAACTATTATACATCCCATTGCAAGTTTGCTTTCATCGCCATTTACCTTTTCCCATTCAGCTGTAAGGTCAAGAGCTATTCTCATATCTTTATTTTGTGCTTTAACTACTGTAACATTTGGTTCTGGCAACATACAAATACTTACACTTCCTGCTGCTGCAAGTGTTGCAAGCTCGCTGTGTTCACTTTTGTACTCTATAGTTACATCTGTGCCAACTTCAAGTCCGTTTTTCTCCAACAAATAGTTAAGAATATATTCTGGAGTTGAGCCTTTGCCCGTCGCATAAATAGTTTTGCCTTTTAAATCTGCAATGCTATTTATTGTGTTACCGTTTTCCATTATATATAATACGCCTAATGTGTTTACTGCAAGCAACTTTACATTTTTATCTGTCTTGTTATAAAGAGTTGCTGCAAGGTTTAAAGGACACATAGCCATATCTACTTCCCCACTAGACACCATTGAAACAATATCCTCTGGAGCTGCTGTAAGTGTAATATTATAATTGTTTTTTGCGTTGCCTTTATTTGCGTCATCTGCAAGCTTTGAGATACCCATTCCTGTTGGGCCTTGTAAAGTTGCTATGTTTATTGTAGCTTTCTCTTTTGCTACTGCTGTTGTTGTCTCTTTTTCCTCTGTTTCACCTGAATTGCATGCTGCAAAAGCAAATATCATTACAAATGCCAACACAATAGATAAAACTCTTTTAAAATTCTGCATAATTACTCTCCTTTTATTTGGCATATTCATTAAGAATATCCCTATTTAAAATTATTATCTGCTTACCACTGCGTTTTATCGCATCGCTTTGCTCAAGCTCATCCAAAGCACGATAAAGTGACGAGCGTCCTATGCCAAGCACTTTTGATAGTGCTGTCATACTAACTGATAGCTTGCCTTCATCCTCACCTTTAAAACATTCTTCTAAATACATTGCAAGCTTTCCGCTTGCGTTACAAGCTGTAAATTCATCTATCCTATCGTTCAAAAAATAAATTCTGTCTGAAAGATAGCTAATATAGTTTTGCCAAACTGATGGTTCTCTTTTCATAAGTTCTAAAATAGAGTCATAATCAAAAAAAACAACACAGCAAGCTGTTGATGCTGTTATAGTATTTACAAAATTCCTTTTTCCCGAAAAAAGAGTAACTGCTCCAAAAAGCTCACCCGCTTGAAGTTTGCTTATTATCAAATGATTTTGAGCACCTTTTGACACAGAAGCTTGTCCTTTTGCAATAATCCCAATGCATCTTTCTTGATTTTGTGGTGAAAAAATTATTTGACCTTTTGAAAAAGACTTTAGCTTAGCCCCTTTTACAAGCTTTGCTATGTTTTCATCTAAGCAATTACAAAATATTATATTTTGTTTTAAATACTCACAGGCTTTATCTTCATAATTATTTTTCATATTCTGTCCTATTTGGTACATTTTTTCTTATTATATCTTAACATTGTTAAAAAGTCAACAATGTTTTTGCTACTCTTATAATAAAAAAGAAGTTGCCCTAAGGCAACTTCAAGTTTGCATAATCAAAGCTATAAAAGTTTTAATAAAATTATGCTTCTTCCTTCATCTTTGCAAAGCACTCACTGCAATATACAGGGCGGTCTTCGCGTGGTCTGAAAGGAACTTTTGCTATCTGTCCGCATGATGCGCAAACAGCTTCATACATTTCGCGCTCTGCTTTTGCTGCGTTTTTGCGTGAATCGCGGCAAGTCTTACAACGCTGTGGCTCATTTTCAAAGCCCTTTTCTGCATAAAACTCTTGCTCTCCTGCGGTAAAGATAAATTCTTCACCACATTCTTTACATATAAGTGTCTTGTCTTCGAACATATTTTTAACCTCGCTTGAAAAATTATTTTGCCCTTGTGCTAACGCACTGCCTTTAAAAGACATTACGGACATAAAAACAGTGGCTTACACTGCTTTGACCAAAAGAACCGAGTGGCTAATTCACTCTCAATTTTTTATGAACTCTTTGCATCGCATTGTCTACTGACTTTTGCGACAATTGCAGTTCACTTGCAATCTCCTCATAACTTTTCCCGCTCAAATATAGCGTTACCACACTTCTCTCAAGCTTAGAGAGTCGCATTGCGATTGTTTCCATCATTCTGGAAACTTCATCATTAGCAATTACTATATCCTCCGGATTTAAAGAATCCGCAAGCTCCAAATTTTCACTATCAAGTGAAACAAAGGAATTTAGGGGGAGGTGTTTCTTCCTTGAATATGTTTTAACCGCAGAAAGCATACAATTGGATATACACTTATCCGCATATGTTTTAAATGATGCACCTATTATACTGGTATAACTATAAATGGCAGAAAGAAGACCAAACATTCCCTCTTGTGCCAAATCCTCGGGCAAGATAGCATTGGACGAAAGCCGTGATGCTTTTATTCTGACAATGAAAGCAAAACGAGATATAATAACCTTCATCGCTTCATCATCTCCGCCTTGTGCAAGGCGAACCAATTGTTCATCAGCTATATTCCAATTACTGAAAAAAGCGTCAGTCAAGGTGTTTGCCCCCAATCGGCTTGTGCAAAATTAATAATAATATAGATAAATACATTTGTCAATGTATTTAACATGATAATTCTACCAAAATTTGGAAATATTTTTGATTATTGTAAACAGTTATTGTGAAAAAAGCTGTCAAATTAATAGGTTGTCCTATTTTTCGCAAAATACCCTAATCCTTTTTAAGCAGTTTTGGTACAACTGTAACACCTGTCAAAATCACCAAAGCTATAACAGCAACAACGATAATCCAAGTACTCATACTTGATTCTCCAGTGTTTGAGATTATAACGCTTGCATCAATAACATCCATGGCAAACACCTGAATAGCACCAATTAAAACTCCGCCAAGCATAAGCACTGCCATTAAAAGTGCAACTATTCGTGTTGCCAATTTTGTAGTCTTACTACTCATAATTTATTTTCCTCAATCAATCTTCATCAATTTTTTCATATCTTTTGCAAGCTTTTCATACAATTCTTGTGCTTGCTCACTAGTCTTTGCACACGCTGTAATATAAACCTTTATCTTTGGCTCTGTTCCAGAAGGACGAACAATAACTCCGCTACCGTTTGGCAATGTGTATGACAACACATTAGAGCTTGGCAAATCAATCTTTGAAACATTACCTGTTTTAATTTCTGTATTTGTTCCATTCTTATAATCAGAAACGGCTGTAACTTCAAGCTTTGCAATTTGTGATGGTAAATTATCTCTCAAGTCATTCATTATATCCATCATTTTTTGCATTCCCGCTGCACCTTCAAAAGTGAAATTCTCAACTTTATTAAGATACATACCGTATTCATTATATATCTCATTCATTACATCAATCAAGGTTTTTCCCTGTGTCTTGTAATATGATGCCATTTCACAAACAAGCATTGACGCAACTACAGCATCTTTATCCCTTGCGTGTGTACCGATAAGATAGCCGTAGCTTTCCTCCATACCCACTACAAAGTCACTTGCTCTGCCTTCTTTTTCAAGGTTTGTTATAAGCTCACCAATGTATTTAAAACCTGTTAAAAGATTTACAGTCTTTGCACCATATTTTGATGCAATCTCTTCAACAAGCTTTGTTGTTACAAATGATTTTACTACGATTGGATTCTTTGGCATTTTACCCTGCTGTGCGTACTGTGAAAGCACATATTCGGCAAACATTGCTCCAACCTCATTACCACTCATAAGCTGATATTCATTCCCGTCAAAAACAGCTATGCCCATTCTGTCGCAATCAGGGTCAGTTGCCAAAAGCAAATCCGCCTTGTTGCCTTGTGCAAGCTTTATTGCACATTCAAACGCCTGCCTTATTTCAGGGTTGGGATATGGACAGGTAGGAAAATCGCCATTCGGAAGCTCCTGCTCTGCAACAACCGCAACATCTTTTATGCCAATTCTGCTCAAAATCTCTCTTACAGGAATATTGCCTGCTCCATTAAGCGGAGTGTAAATAACTTTTAGTCCAGCGGTTTTGCAAGCGTTTGGATTTATATTACAACTTTGAACTAGCTGGTAAAACTCCTCAATAAGTTCTGCTTTTATAAGCTCTGCTTTGCCTTGTGCCAGTGCGTCTTTAAAGCCCATCTTTTTAACGCCATCAAACATATCAACCTTTTGGATGTATTCATATGTCTTTTTCGCTGCGGCATCTGTCATCTGGTAACCTTCAGGATCATAGCACTTATAGCCATTATAAGCTGCGGGATTGTGGCTTGCTGTTATGATAATTCCAGACTGGCAATGCAGCTTGCGAACCGCAAAAGAAAGCATTGGAGTTGGAACAAGAGTTGAAAAGAAGTGAACCTTTATTCCGTTTGCAGCAAAAACTCCCGCTGCATGTTTTGCAAAAAGCTCAGAGTTATTGCGTGAATCATAGGCAATAGCAACGCTTGGATTCTCATATGTTTCATTTAAAAAGTCACACAAGCCTTGTGTCGACTGATTAACTGTGTATATATTCATTCTGTTTGTGCCTGCACCTAAAACACCACGAAGTCCCGCTGTGCCAAACTCAAGATTTTTATAAAAGCGGTCAAGTATTTCATCTTCATTTCCATCTATTTTTTCAAGTTCTGCAATCAGAACTGAATCGCCCACACACTTTTCTCTCCACAATTTATAAAGTTCATTTATATTTTGCATAATTGCCTCCAGCGTATAAATTTTTAGTACAATGTACCATTATATATTCTAACAAAAACTAAATTATATAAAACTATAATAACGCTATGTATATGTTTTGTCAAACTCAAAATGATGTTACGACATACTGTGTTTTATACTTGTCCTATTCTACAAAATAGTGTATAATTTTCGCGATAAAGAGAGGGTGATGTTAGTTTTGTTTTCTAAAGTATTTAGTATGGGGCTACTGGGGATGAACGCTTTCCTTGTAGAGGTTGAAGCTGATTTATCTTCTGGTCTTCCCCGATTTGATTTGGTTGGACTTCCCGACTCATCTGTTAATGAATCTCGTGAGCGTGTTCGTTCTGCAATCAAAAATTGTGGGCTTGATTTTCCAATCAGCCGTATTACAGTAAACCTTGCTCCCGCCGACTTTAAAAAAGAAGGCTCTATTTATGATTTGCCTATACTTGTTGCCTTGCTTTTAGCAAGTGACCAACTAAGATGTAAAACAGATAACTGTGCCTTTTTGGGTGAAGTTTCACTTAGCGGTGAGGTTCGCCATATAAACGGTGTTCTGCCTATGGTTATAAAAGCAAAAGATGCAGGTATACACAATGTGTTTGTACCAAAGGATAACATTGATGAAGCATCTGTGGTTGAAGGCGTTGATGTGTTTCCAATAACACATGTCAAGGAACTTCTTGCACATTTGCGTGGCGAATCACTTTTAAAACCGTATATTGCAAAGAGTTTTGAAGAACATAAAAGCAGTGCATATATGCCCGATTTTTGTGAAGTTAAAGGGCAATTTGAAGCCAAACGGGCTCTTGAAGTTGTGGCTGCGGGCGGTCATAATGTTATGATGATTGGCCCTCCTGGGTCAGGCAAAAGTATGCTTGCAAAGCGTATTCCATCCATATTGCCTGATATGAGTTTTGAAGAAGCTATTGAAACAACTGCGATATATTCAGTTGCGGGTGCTCTTCGAAATGGGATATCGCTAATTAAGCAAAGACCTTTCCGTTCGCCACACCACACCATTTCTGCCGCTGGACTTTCAGGTGGCGGAGCAATACCAAAGCCTGGCGAAATTTCTCTTTCTCACAACGGAGTTTTATTTCTTGACGAGCTTCCAGAGTTTGCCCGCTCGTCTATGGAAACATTACGCCAACCTATCGAGGATGGAACAATAACAATATCTAGAGTTGCAGGCACACTTTCATACCCTTGCTCTGTTATGCTTGTTTGTGCAATGAACCCATGCCCATGCGGATTTTTTGGACACCCAACTCATCCATGCACCTGCCCAAAAGGCTCTGCTGCAAAGTATCTTTCACGAGTTTCGGGTCCTTTGCTCGATAGGCTAGATATTCATATAGAAGTTGCACCTGTTGAATTTGACCAGCTTTCGGATGAAACATACGGAGAAAAAAGCGAGCAAATTCGCCAAAGAGTAAATGATGCAAGACAACTGCAAAGGCAAAGATTTGAAGGAACGGGCATTAATTGTAATGCCAGAATGACTTCATCAATGGTTCGAGAGTTTTGCAAAGTTACTCCAACAGCAAAAAAGCTTCTAAAAGATGCCTTTGAACGGCTTGGAATGTCTGCCAGAGCATATGACAAGGTTCTTAAAATTGCACTGACCATTGCAGATTTAGACCATAGTGATATTATTGATTCGCAGCATATAGCCGAAGCAATACAATACAGGAGTCTTGACCGCAAATTTTGGAAAGACTAATTATAAGAATTTATTTTGTTTGTTTCTATAACCATAACACAAAACAGCTTACTCGAAACTGAGCAGAAGGGGTCTTTTGGGAAAACCGACTAATAGTCCACAGAGGGTTTCCTCGTGTCGCCTTTCTTTGACTTGTTTCTTTGGCGAGCAAAGAAATTAACATAAGCAAATGATAAAATAACATTTATTCTTTATATAACTCTACGGAGCGTTTATTGATTTTATTTCTATCAGCATTTATAGTTATACTCGGAGGTGAAAGGCATGGATTGCAACAAAGTTGGAAAGCTTATTTTAAAATTACGACAAGAAAAAAATATGACTCAAAAAGAAATTGCAGACAAAATGAATATAAGCGATAAAACTATTTCAAAATGGGAGCGAGGTATTGGCTGTCCCGATGTATCTTTATTGCCTGAACTTTCTGATATATTAGGTGTAAATATCGAAAAAATTCTAGCAGGCTATTTAAACGCTAATGATACTGACGGAGGAAATATGAAAAGAATAAAGTTTTTTGTTTGCCCATTTTGCGGAAATATAATTACATCAACAGGAAGTGGAGATTTTTCATGTTGTGGCAGAAAGCTTAATGCCCTAGCTATTAATGAAACAACGCAGCCGCATACGCCAACTATTGAGGAAATAGAAAATGACTATTATGTTACATTTTCTCACGAAATGAGCAAGCAACACTTCATCTCATTTATTGCTTATGTTATGCTTGACAGAGTCCTCTTGATTAAGCTTTATCCTGAACAAGAGGCACAGGTTCGTTTTCCAAAAATATATAGAGGTGAACTTTATTATTACTGTTCAGAGCACGGACTTATGAAACAAAAATTATAAAGACAAAATCTTATAACAATATTTTGTCATATTGTAAATTTATAGCATATTCATACCGATATAAATAAAAAGAAGTATTTTTGCGAGGTGACAACATGAAAATTAATTTTTCTCCACATTTTTTTAAAACCAATGTGCAAGATTATTCAAAACTTATTTCTCATACGCCGCCTACTAGCTCCGATAAAAATCATTTCGACTCAAATTTTGACACAATCGATATAAGCAAAGATTCTGTCCAATCCCCAAATTTTGTTGACCCTGTACAAAGTGAAGAAGGCGATAAAATCAAAGTCGAACTTCTACATTCAAAACTAAAAAGAGGTGAAGAGCTAAGCTCCTCCGAACTTAATTTTTTAAAGAAAACTTCCCCAGGGCTATATGAGAAAGCTGTTGAAATAAACCGAGAACGAAAAGAGTATAGACAGCAACTCGAGTCTTGCAAAACCAAGCAAGATGTTGAAAAAATAAAAAACCTAAAGATGAATAGATTTGCCAAAGAAATAAAAGCCATTAACAATGCACCTCTTTCTCAATCTGAAAAAGAAGAAAAACTTGAAATGGTTAAAATGCGTCAAGCTGCAATAGAAAACGAACACAAGCAATTTATAAAAACCAACCATTATAAATCTCTTAAAGAAACAGATGAAGATTCAAATAAAGTTGAACATCCAAAGAAAACTCACACTTCAAGCAGAGCTGATGATTCAAAGGAAGTTGACGATTTTAAAAAAGCTGATGCCATAAAAGAATCAGACAAAGAAAGTATTTTAAATCAAGTAAAATAAATACTCACAAATGTAGTTTTAACCGTCTACATTTGTGAGTATTTTTATATCTATTTTATCAAATTATCCCAATCGACAATAAAGAACTTATTGCACCTGTCCTAACATTTTTGAAAAAGCCGTCATATATGTTGCATTGGATGGAGCAAATGTGTAGTTAACAAAAAGCACACTGTCGATTCCATTTGCACTTACAAAGCTTGCAAGATTCATATCAATCTTCCTTGGGTCGGTTACATAAACCTCTTCATAATTGTCAATCAAAAATGGAGTTAACGCATTACCGTAGGATTCTTTTATAACAATTATCTTTTTTCCATTTTTATTGTTTGTAGTTATCTTTATAAGAGGGTTATCTCCCTGTATAAATGCAAGATATTTATTGCTTGCTGAGATACTATTGGCAACGATTGTAAGAGGCATACTTTGGCTCATTGTTGCATCGCTGAATATTATTCCCTCTGCGGGAGTTGCTGGTATAAAAGTTTCAACATAATCTGGATTATCCATAAGCACCTGTGCTTGTGTGTATCTATACATACTACCTACAAAGCCATCTATTTTACCCATCGTGTATGTGTCAAGCCCGCTAGGAACAAAGCCCGCAACTTTTGCAAATGCCGTATATGCATAATAGGCTCCTCTTGCTGTCCAGTGATGGTCTGTTCTAAAATATATATATTCATCTGTATGCATACGAAGTGCTGTGCGAGCATCAATACTCTTTATCTTTGGGTCTAGTGCTTTGTATGCAATGTTTATACCTTCGTTTTGAGAACGATTGCCCGTGTTATACTTTTCTGGCCCATAAAATTCAATTGCTGTGGGTGCAAGCATAACATAAATCTGTGTGTTTGGCACTGTAACAGAAAATGCATTTATTATTTCTGAATATCTTTGCAAGCTCTTTGAACTTATTCCATACATCTCCATTGCAGATGAACCTATAAGTACTATCGAACTGCTTGTTGTATACTCCGCTGGACTTGATATTGGTGGTGGTGCAATCTGAGTTGTTTCCTCTTTACTTGTTGTTCCATTCGGCAAGGCTGTTGTTGATTCCTGTATGCTCGAAACTTTGGTGGTTTGAAAATCAGGATTTTCATAAACCTTTTCACTAAAAGCCAAAATACAAGCGATAACAATAATTACAGCCACTACAAGAACAATAGCTATTGGAACTTGTTTTTTTTGCAAACCTTTGGCGCTACCCATTTTACCTACCTGCCTTAATCATATTTAGGTCACTACTTATTTGGGAACTACCTTCCCTGTTTTCGCTTCTATTATGTTGTTGAACACTGCTATATGTAAGCTTGAAATATGCTTATCCATATGCATACTTCCAAAATACCACTTGCTAAATTCACAAGATGCACCCAACTGTTCAAAATACGCATTAAGTGCTGTAACCCTTGTTCTCTCATTACTCTTAAGCATTAAAAATCCTTTAATCTTTGACGGCGGTTCATGAGTTACAATAATATCTACCTTGCATCCTACCTTCTCCATATTACTAGCACCTTCAAGAAGTTCAACCTGGGTTGGAATTTCGTCCCTCGACCATGCTTCATTGTCGAATCTCATGTCGATATCTGGGCTTTCCCCTCCACCCATAGTAAATATTTTAAGCCCCTCAATGTCATAAATTTGACCACGCATAAGGTGATAAACGCCACCCGTAATATGCTGTACTTTGCCACCGTTCCACTCGCTGATTGCATATGCATTTAGCAATTCATAATTCTCGTGTGTGCCGTCTAAAAAGCATATGTTATATTTCTTTTTTCCAAGCTGTTTTAAAGTTTTTTGCTCTTGCTTGGAGTCTTTCCATATAAACCCAAAATCGCCACAAATAATAAGAGTATCGCCTTTTTTAAGTCTTTTTGCAGCTGAAGATAAAAATCTTTCAATGTCCCCATGTGTGTCGCCTGTGATATAGACCAATCTTTCCACTTCCTAAAAAAATGTATTAAACTATTTATTTTTTATTGTTTAAATGTTATACTGTATTAAATAATATTTAGGAATTAATTTCCAGCGTACTGCAAATATATTTTATATTTTGCAATTTATATATTAAATAACGGTTGATTAGCAATTTTAATTGCTGCACAGTATATTATGCTGTTGAAAACTCAATCATAACACAATAATACAATATTTAAAAGGTGATTGTCTATGAGAAAAGCAATATTTTTTTTATTTTCTATGGTAATTTTAGTAAGTCCGCTAACTTTAGGTGCAAGTGCATCTTATAATTCCGAACTAGAAACAAGTTCAAATATCCTCTATATGTCCAGCTTGGACAATGGCACTGTAATTTTTGACAAAAACGCAGATTTAAAAACTGCCCCAGCATCTCTTACAAAAATAATTACTGGTATGGTTGTTTTAGAAAACTGCAAAGACTTTTCCGAGGTTGTTGCTGCCCCTACCTCTGTCATCCGTTCTTTTGACGGAAAAAACAGCTCTAACGCTGGCATTGTTGTTGGAGAGGAAATAGCAGTTGATGACCTTTTGCATCTTATGCTTATAAAAAGTGCAAACGAAGCTGCCGCTATTCTTGCTTATCATGTTGGTGGCGACAATATTGATAATTTTATTGTCATGATGAATGACTTTGTAAAAAAAATCGGATGTAAGAATACACATTTTGCTAATCCACATGGATTGGATGAAGAGGGTCAGTATACCACAGCAAGAGACCTTAGCATTATTGTTAATCATGCACTTAAAAATGAAAAATTTGTTGAAATAACAAGTACCAACACATATTATTTGCCGCCAACCAACAAAAGGCCTGAGCAAACCCGTTTTTACTCAACTAACTTCCTCATATCTCCATCCACTTCTTATTACTATGAGTACGCAAAAGGAATTAAAACAGGAACCACCGAACTTGCTGGCTGCTGCCTTATTTCTACAGCATCAAAAAACGGCTACACATACCTTTGCATTGCAATGCAAGGTCCATTTGAAGATGTTGATGGAAACGGTACAAAAGATAATCTTGCTTTTATAGACAGTAAAAAAGCTTTTGAATGGGCGTTCAAAAACTTAAAGCTAAAGGTTGTTGCTGACCCTTCTAATGTTGTAACTGTAGTTAATGTAAATCTTTCAAGCAAAGTTGACCATGTAAGACTTATGCCAAAAGATGAAATTTCCGACCTTATCCCAACAAAGGTTGATTCAACAGGGATTTTGATTGAGCCAATAGCTGACACTATCCCCGAAAGCCTTGATGCACCAATAAAAAAAGGTGATGTCATAGGCAAAGCACGAGTAATGTATGCCGACAAAGAACTTCGCACAATTGACCTTGTTGCAGGCGAGAACATTGATAGAAACATATTCCTTTATGTTGGCCATTTAATTAAAACAGCATTTAAATCAACAACTGTAAAAATTATTGCAATCGTTGCACTTTTACTTTTGATTTTCTATATTATTATCAATATTTTGTATTTTAAAAAAAAGAAAAAGAGTAGCATTTATATGGTAAAAGATTATAGAAACCTTAGACGATAAATCTTAGAAGAAAGAAGTCTAGCACATATGAATATTTTAATTAGTGCCTGTTTGCTTGGCATAAAATGCCGATACGACGGCTCATGTGTATTT
>RZYX01000327.1 GCA_009930155.1 Clostridia bacterium
ACAAGAATTCGTCATTTAAAATGCGTATAATTAAGATGTCAGGAGTGATACAATGTCTATCAAACAAAGTTATATAGAACTAATTGGAAATACACCTATGCTTAGAATTAATCGTTATGAAGAAAAGATGAACAGTAAAGCTGAAATCATTTTGAAACTAGAGAACTTTAATCCAATGAGTAGTGTCAAAGATAGACTGGCTTTTGCTTTGATTGAATCTTTTGAAACAAAAGGGCTAATTAAAGAGGATACAGTCTTCGTTGAACCGACAAGTGGTAATACAGGCATTGGACTTGCTTTTATATGTGCCGCTAAAGGATATAAATTGATCTTAATTATGCCTGAGACAGTTTCTAAAGAACGTGCACAAATTGCTAGAGCTTTAGGTGCAACCGTCATTTTAACAGAAGGTACACTTGGTATGAAAGGTTCAATTCAAAAAGCAAAAGAGTTGATTGAAAAAAATCCAAATTATGTGATGCCGATGCAATTTGAAAATCTCGCAAACCCTGAGATTCATAGAAAAACAACAGCATTAGAAATTCTTAAAGATACAGAATCAAACTTAGACTATTTTGTTGCCGGAGTTGGGACCGGAGGAACAATTACAGGAACTGGTGAAATACTTAAAAAACATATTCCTTCGATAAAAATCATCGCTGTTGAACCCGCAGGTTCACCCATGATTTCTGAAGGAACATCAGGACCACATAAAATCCAAGGAATTGGTGCTGGATTTATTCCAACTGTATTAAATCAAACAATTATTGATGAAGTTATGACAATCACAGATGATGAAGCATTTGAAACCACAAGATTACTTGCTAAAACAGAAGGCGTCTTAGTTGGCATGTCATCAGGTGCAGCACTAAGTGCTGCTACAAAATTAGCTTTAAAAGAAGAAAACAAAGGAAAGAGGATTGTTGTGATTATGGCAGATACCGGAGAACGGTACATGTCCACAACGCTATTTGAATGAAGCCATTTACATGTACTGTTGCAGATGTTCGATCTGCGAAAAAATTTGATCCTGCAGCTCCAAATTGCTTCATGATCTATTTTACTTATCCTGGAGTCATTGCACTTAGACGTCACAGAAGAGCTCATAAGCTTTGGAATAAAGGGTTTTACAATTTAGCTAGATTTATTAGTTATCGTACAAGAAGAATCACTGGAATTGATATTCACCCAGGTGCTAAAATTGGTAAGGGAGTTTTTATCGATCATGGAATGGGGTTAGTCATTGGAGAAACATCAGTGATTGGTGACTATTGTGTACTTTATCACGGTGTTACTTTGGGAGCAAACACCTTTGATAAAGTCGATCGCCACCCAAAACTTGGAAAGCATGTCATTGTTTTTGCAGGAGCTAAGATTATTGGTCCTATTCATATTGGAGATCACAGCATCATTGCAGCGAATGCTGTTGTCGTAAAAGATGCTCCAGAAAATAGTAAATTAATTGGTATACCAGCACATCGAAGTAGCTCTATTTGAGCT
>RZYX01000328.1 GCA_009930155.1 Clostridia bacterium
AAGGTCTGCACTTTGATTGGTCACATTAAAAACACCAAGGGGTGGTTGGTAAATTGTCGCAGTTGTATTTAAGTCCACACACTGTTCAATAAACTGAGCATTATCACTTCCTATGGTAATGCTATCGGTTTGAAACGATGCTTTAAACGATAAATGATCGAGTAAATTAAGAGAGGACGTATTGTTTTCTATTAAAAATTTTCCTTGAAGTTCAATAAAAGCCTTTTTAGAATTATCATCAAACGAAGTTGCTGGTTCAATGCTACCGCCTTGTGTACTATTTGCACCTATTCCTAAACGCCAAGTGCTTTTGTTATTGTCGTATTCTCCTATATCATCATTTGGAGTATCAGAAATCAAGCTTTTTAAAGATGTTCCAAGATTTTGAATTTTTGTAGAACTTTCTTTGTAATCTAAATTTGTCATACTTAAATAGACTTGAAGAAGTTTGGCTGTTTCGATATCTGTATCAGAAGCACTTTTCTTCATATTGGATATCCATAAATCAAAGGTATAATTTTTGTTAGCTTCTATGGAATTAACAAATTGCTTATTTTCAAAAATAGTTGTATTTGAATCATCACTAATACGATTTATGTAATAACACACACGAGGTTCATAAAGCTGAGTGGCAAATGCAAAAACAGAAAGGTAGTACACATCGCTGTTTGTGCCTATGGTTAATGATGCACTTTTATGATTGTTTTTAACAATATTAAGTCCAGTACTTCCAACATCATAGGTGTGAATATCAATACCTAAGTTATTTTGACATGACGGTTGTCTTGTCGTGACATAGGCGTTGTCTTTTGTGATACTTGCATTAAATGTATTATAATCACTAGCATTTGTACTATTATCGTTAAATCGTGTTAGTCTTGTCCCATTCATCGTGACATAATCACCCTTTAAATTAACATCGCCTTCACCTGTAAAAATTAGAAACTTAGAGTTTACGGATCCTTTAGATGGCGTTAAAAATCCAGAAAGTGTAAAATCTTCGGAGTTATTGGTAGCAATCGTTTTGTATCCATCATAGATTGTAATATTACGTAAAGTTTCGTCATCTTTAGCATAAACAACGACGATACTCCAAGCGCCGTAAGCACCTAGCCCATCTAAATATCCTCCCGCATAGGTTGTAATATCCCCAATAGTATAGGTTCCTGAACCATTCATATAATTTGTAATTTCAACCGAACCTTGATAAGGAAAATAACTTCCCCTGCTACCATCCCAATGCATATTGGCAGATGGAGCGTTTAGTGTAACGTAACTTTTTCCAGGAGCTTTGAGTTTGATTTGTGTGGCATTGGCAGAATCGTTTGAAGTTGCTCGTCCTTGCCAGTACAAATAAGCCTTTTTGATTGTAGCACCTGTAGGAATTTGAAGCTCACTTGAAGAAGAGTTAAACGTAGAACTATCTCCATCCACATCCCAATAGCGAGTGACTAAATTACCGTCTGCATTATTGGTCGTATTTCCAGGGCAGGTGGTAC
>RZYX01000018.1 GCA_009930155.1 Clostridia bacterium
TAAATAATTTTTTTTATCAAAAAAGCTTATTTAGAATACGTCTAATTTAAAAACTAGAAGAAAATGAAAAAAGAAAAAAACACGATAGGTGGAAAAAAATCTTTAATGATTTTTACTGTTCTATTTGTATCATTATTATTTAGCAATTTCTTATTAAGTCAAGAAATAAATAATTTTGAAACCATTAAACCAACTGAGCAAAAGAATACTAGTAGTGGCTCATCTGACTTATATGCTTT
Organism: Clostridia bacterium; assembly: GCA_009930155.1. Next base: position 240 of record RZYX01000018.1, read on the forward strand.
GTATTATGATAATCAACCAACAATAGTAATCGACAGAGATAAGTCTTTTAACTCTAATTCGGAATTATCTAATAGGGTAGTAGAGATTAGTGTTTCAGACTTAAGCTTACTTAGTGAAAAAGACTATGATTTGACAAGCATCGAATTGATAAGAGTTATTTATAATAAATCAGATGAAATTGCTGAGCTTGATTTATCAAAGATTTCTAATCTAGCAAATCTTAGAGCAATAGTTTTTCAGTGTGACTTTAAGTGTGACCCTAAACAGATTGAAAACCTGATTTCTACAAAATCGAAATCAATTATTCCCATTTACTATTTGGTATCAATACCTCAATAATAAAAAAACACAACGAGCATGAAAGCAAATATTTTTAAACTTATAAATATTATTATTATGAAAAAAGTTTTACTAACGATAGTTCTATTGTCGGTATTTTTTTCGTTTATAAACGCACAGGTTATAGAGCCTTTTACACAGCGCAGCTCTCAATATACTCCCGGTAAATATATTTACAATGTCAAGGGAGATTTTACATTAATTGGGAATACTAACCTTACACTTGTAAATTACGGAGACAATACCTCGAATAACAATAGTATGGAATATGTTGATTTTGATTCAGATGCGAGTACCTTAAACTCCTCTTCATCAACATTACAGTTTTCGACTGAAAACGGTGCTATTCCTGAGTGTTCAAATATTATATATGCCGGTCTATACTGGACGGGGCGAGCTCACAATGGAGGAAGCAGTCCAATGGAATTTTCTGTAACTAAAAACAGTGTAACCGTCGATTTAAATAAAAGAGAAGTACTTTTAAAAGGTCCTGGGGCAGGTTCATATACAACTGTTACTGCAAATGCAAATGATATTTATTATCCCGAAACCCAACATAGTCAAATGTATTCTGCTTATGCTGAAGTAACTGATTATGTGCGTCAGTATGGAGTTGGCGAATACTTTGTGGGTAACATTGCGCTTAGAGAAGGAAACGGTGGAAGCACCGGCTATTATGGAGGCTGGGCAATGGTGGTAATTTACGAAAACTCCAAAATGAATTGGAGAGATGTAACAATATTTGATGGTCATGCTTATGTTGCAGGTCAGATAACAGCCGATTTCACTATACCTGTAACAGGCTTTAACACGGTGCAGTCGGGCGATGTTAATCTTAAATTAGGTCTTGTTGCAGGCGAAGGCGATCGAGGCATCAATGGAGATTATTTTCAGGTTCGCGATCACAATAACACAAACTGGGTTACGCTGAATCATGCTCAAAACTCCTCGAATAACTTTTTTAACAGCTCAATTTATACTGGAGGAAATTCAAGAAATCCTAATCTTATAAACAATACAGGTCTTGACATTTCGATGTTCGACGTACCTAACTCTGGAAACTCAGTTATTACCAACAACCAGACATCAACATCATTTCGATATGGTAGTAATCAAGACACTTATGCCGTTTTTATGCTTGCAATGTCGGTTGATGCCTATATTCCCACACCGGAAGCACTAAACTCTGTACTCAGTATTAATGGTATTCCTTATATCCCCGGCAATCCATTGGTTGCAGAACCGGGACAGGAAATCGAAATTTCGATTGAAATTCGCAATAAAGGAACAGAGCCTATTGATAACACTGAGCTTATTGTACCAATACCTTTTGCATCATCGTATGTTAGTAGTAATAATCAGATATTTTTCACTCCTGCTCCTAGCCCTAACAATTTTTATTTTGATCCTTCACAAGGAGCAAACGGTGCAATTATTTGGGAAATAGGAACTTTGCCTTTACCCGCTGATCCAAACGATTTGCTTGGCGTATTAACTTTTAAAGTGAAAGTAACCGAAGATTGTACGATTTTGGCTAATCCAAATTGTGACGCTGAAGTAATACTACAAGGACATGTGAATGGAATTGGCCAAATCAGTGGAACTGTATTTAATAATCATAGTACAATTCAGGGATACGAAATGTCTGGTATATGTGCAGGTGAGCCGATTCTACAACCTTTCCAATTTAATATTGACGAATCGGCTTATATTACTGCTAACTGTGCGGCTACACCAACAGTTTTAGAGTTTTTACAGTGTAATGTCAGTGGTTCAATTACAATCACCGAGGTTTCGGGTCACTTTCCAGCCGGGTCAAGATTTTACAGTCAATATCCAGTAACCGGTTCAACAACTGAATATACTATTACCAATCCATTTCCTGCAACACCAGGGGTGAGTACTTACTATGCTGTTCCTCCGGGATCAACTAGTTGTTATTTTGAATTTACAATTGAAGTTCTTGATTTAACGAGCACGCCAATTGTAGCCAGTCCTGTAACTTATTGTCAGAATGATGTTGCAGTTCCATTAACAGCCACTGCAAGTGATCCTTCTTACTCATTGTATTACTACAATAGTTTAACTGGAGTTCCTCAAACTTCTATTACTCCCTCAACTTCGGTTTTTGGAACATTTACTTATTATGTAGCCGAGGGTTTGTCTGGCTCTTGCATCAGTCCAAATAAAGTACCGATTCAGGTAATTGTTAATCCTTTACCTGAAGCTCCGAGTGCAGCAAACTCAGATGTTTCATCTGTTTGTTTTAACGAAACAGGAAATATTGTGCTGTCAGCAACCGGAGGCTCTGGCGACGTATTAAACTGGTACACAGGCTCTTGCGAAGGAACTTTGGTAGGAACAGGAAATAATCTGAGCATTGCAGCACCTGCTGTAACAACAACTTATTATGTAGCATGGGAAAATTCTTGTGGAATATCTTCTTGTGCCGAAGTTACAGTTACAGTTATGCCGGCAATTATTGTTGGTTTGTCTGTTACTGCTGAAATAGATTTTTATAATGCATCAACAGGCGAAATTACAGTAACTGCAAGTGGTGGAACTCCTCCGTTTACATATAGTTTAAATGGTGGTTCATCACAAGCTTCGAATATTTTCGAAAATCTTTCTGCTGGAATATACACAATTGTAGTAACTGACTCGGAAGGTTGTAGCGAGACTGCTTTAATTACCATTAACAATGCATTAGAAATTATTGCAGTTGATGATGCCGGTACCGTAAACGGAATGACTGGTGGAACTGTTGTTACAAATATTCTATCAAACGACTTACTTAACGGAAGTCCAGTTGATCCTGCAGATGTTGATTTAACTTTTATTAGTTCAACCGACCCAAATATCAGCCTTGTTGGAACAGATGTAGTTGTTGCGCCGAGTACTCCCGCAGGAACATATTATTTGGTTTACCAAATCTGCGAAATAGCTAATCCAACAAATTGCGATCAGGCAACAGTTACAATTACCGTTGAAGCTCCCGAAATTATCGCTAACGATGATTCTGCAACCGGGGTTAATGGTACAACAGGTCAAACAAATGTTTTAAATGTATTTGCCAATGACTTATTAAATGAAAATCCGGTTAATCCTGTTGATGTTATTCTTACAGAAACTGTTGCAGACCCAACCGGAACACTAACACTAAATCCTGATGGCTCCGTTGATGTTGCTCCATTTACTCCTGGTGGTACTTACACTTTGACTTACCAAATATGTGAGGTGCTAAATCCTACAAATTGCGACGATGCTGTTGTTACAATCGAAGTGATTAAAACTTCTGATGTTTCAATTATTAAGACACATATTGATCCCTCGAATTTACCAGTTGGTGATCCTTCTCAATTAATCGAAGTATTTCCTTCTGTTATTACAGCTGGAGAACAAATCTATTATTTCTTAATGGTCGAAAATAATGGACCTGACAATTCGCTTCAAGCAACTATTGAAGACATTATTCCTGCAGGAATTTCTAATCCACAATACTCATTAAACTTTGGGAATTCATGGTTTGCTTGGGGTGGCACAAGGTATCTTGCCGAATTCCTTTATCCAGGAGTTAACTACGTTATGATTCGTGGAGATGTCAATCCTTCTGCTACTGGAACACTTGTAAACACAGGAACAATTTATAGTGCAGTAACTACCGATCCTGATTTGTCGAATAATGAGTCAACAGTTACAACAAATATTTTGACTTCTGCCGACCTTGAATTAACTAAAAGAGCTTTAACATCTCCGGTGATAATTGGTGGCCCTATAGTTTATGAAATTACTATAACTAATTATGGTCCTTCGGTTGCCACAGATGTGATAATTACTGATATTATAGATCCAACAATTATTTCGGGCGTTGAATATTCAGTTAATGGTGGTGGTGCTTGGTTAAGCCCATGGACAGGAAGTATAAATATTGGCGACTTGAATGATGGAGCAACTTATACATTATTAATTAGAGGAACTGTTATTGACATGTCTCCTGCTCCAAATGTTGATCCAATACCAAATACAGCATCGGTAACTTCGTCCGATCCTGACCCGGATCCTTCAAATAATGAAGAAACAATTAACACACCTTTAAATGTAGATGCAGATGTTTCTATTTTGAAGTCTGGTCCCGCTACTGTAGTTGCTGGAACTCAAATACAATATTCAATTCTTGTTACAAACAATAGCAATACATTCAATTCCGTAAATGTTCATATTCATGATGTAATCAACCCAGCTATAATTGCAAATGCAGAATATTCTGCCGATGGTGGCGCAACTTGGTTTGCATGGACAGGTGAGTATGTAGTTGGTGATATGAGTCCAATGTCAAGTTTCGAATTGCTAATTAGAGGAACAGTTGGAAGTAGTCATACAGCTAATGTCGTAAATACTGCAACTGTCGAAACTGATACTCCGGATTCTGATGTTACTAACAATACATCTACAGTAAATACAGTTGTTGAAGTGGTTGCTGATTTGAACATCGTTAAAATTCAAATAGACCCTTCAATTTTACCTTTAACCGAGGCTCAGATTTTTGGAAATCCCAATGATATAGTTATAAATCCAGTCGAAATTACTGCTGGCGAAGATATTTATTATGTATTGTTTTATTGGAATGATGGACCAAGTGATGCTACAAATGTAATAATTGATGATATCCTCCCAGGGTTTGTAATTGATTGGGAAGGCTCAAGATGTCAAGCTAATTATGGCGGGTGGACAGGAACCGGAAATCTTGGTACTATTATCGCAGGTGGTCGATGTGTGCTTGTTATCAGAGGTTCTGTTGTGCCTGAGGCAACCGGAAATCTTGTGAACACAGCTTATATTCATAGTGATGATGTTACCGATCCAGACCCAAGTAATGACGAATCAACTTTTGTTACTCCAATTCAAGCTCAATCAGACTTGAGTATAAATAAAACTGTAAACAACAGCACTCCTTATGTTGGAGATAATATTACTTTTACAATCACAATTACCAATAATGGTCCGAGCGAAGCAACAAATGTTGAAGTTACAGATCAGCTTCCAACCGGATACACTTATGTTTCTCATACTACTTCAAACGGAACTTACAACTCAGTTACAGGTCTTTGGGAAGTTGGAACAGTGAGTTTCCCTGGTTCAGAGGTGTTAACAATTACTGCAACTGTAAACTTACCTGGAGGCAACTATCTTAATATCGCAACAATAACAGATCTCGACCAATTTGATCCTGATTCTGGAAATGATGAGGATGATGAAAGTACAGATCCTACCAATGTTATTATTGCAAATGATGATAACGCAGGTCCAATAAACGGATTTGATGGTGCTGTTAACATTCTTAATGTTTTTGATAATGACTTGCTTAACGGATCACCGGTAATCCCTGCTGATTTGACTCTTACCGAGACTATTGCTGACCCAACCGGAAATCTAACTTTAAATCCTGACGGATCCGTTGATTTAGCACCAAATACCCCTGCTGGAACTTATACATTGACTTATCAGATTTGCGAAATTGCTGATCCAACAAATTGTGATGATGCTATTGTTACAATTACAGTTGATGCTCCCGAAATAATTGCAAACGATGATGTCGCAGGTGGTGTAAATGGCTATGATGGACAGATAAATGTGTTAAATGTTTTTGACAATGATTTATTAAATGGAAATCCAGTTGACCCATCGGATGTAACTCTAACAGAGACAGTTGCAGATCCAACCGTAACTCTTACTTTAAATCCAGATGGTTCCGTTGATGTTGCTCCGGGAACACCAGCTGGAACTTACACCTTGACATATGAGATTTGCGAAATTGTAAATCCAACAAATTGTGACGATGCTCAAGTTATTATTACTGTTGTTGCAACTTCTATTATTGCAAATGATGATAGCGCAACAGACGTTGATGGAACTGCCGGCGTCGTTGGAATCTTAAATGTATTCGATAATGATTTGTTGAATGGAGATCCTGTAAACCCTGCTGATGTAACATTGACAGAGACAGTTGCAGATCCAACCGGAAGTTTAACTTTAAATCCTGATGGTACGGTTGATGTGGCCCCTGGAACTCCAGAGGGAACATATACATTAACTTACGAAATATGTGAAATTCTCAATCCTACCAATTGTGATGATGCAATTGTTACCATTACAGTTGTGCCGGGTGAAATTATCGCAAATGATGATTTGGCAAGCGGTATAAATGGTTATACTGGACAGAACAACATACTTAATGTTTTTGATAATGATTTATTAAGTGGAGATCCAGTTAATCCTGCCGATGTAACATTAACAGAGACAGTTGCAGATCCAACCGGAAGTCTTACTTTAAATCCTGACGGCTCTGTGGATTTAGCTCCCGGAACGCCCGCTGGAACTTATACTTTAACTTACGAAATTTGCGAAATACTTAATCCTACTAATTGTGATGACGCTTTAGTGATAATTACAGTTGGTGCAACTAGCATTATTGCAAATGATGACTATGCTTATGATGTTAATGGTCATACAGGCGAAACGGCTGTTGTAGTTGTTTTCGACAACGACTTACTTAACGGAAACCCTGTTAATCCTGCCGAAGTAATTCTGACAGAAACAATACCGGAAGACAACGGATACCTAGTTTTAAATCCTGATGGAACTGTGGATGTATTACCAAATACTCCAGCCGGAACTTATTACCTCACATATCAAATTTGTGAAGTTCTCAATCCTTCAAACTGTGATGATGCTCAGGTATTTGTAACTGTACTTCATGCAACAATTGCTGCAACTGATGATAACTTTACATCTTCGGCGGTAGATTGCGAATTAGGTGGCGTTGCAGGAAATGTTCTTGATAACGACTTGCTTGATGGAGCGCCGGTTGATTTTAATGATGTCGTTATTACTTTAACGAATGATGGAGGAATTGTTGGTGCATCAATTTCTGCCAACGGAGATTTAAATATCCCGGCCGGACTTGCAGTTGGCACTTACTATCTGTCTTATGAAATATGTGAAGTAATAAATCCTACAAACTGTGATAATGCTGACATTACAGTTGTTATACAAGATTTTGTTAACCCAACAATTACTTGTCCCGGTGACGTTGCTGTAAATAGTGATGCCGGAAATTGTGAAGCTACAAACGTTGTCATCGGAACCCCAACTGTTAATGATAATTGTGGTGTGAACACTGTAACTGGAGTTAGAGATGATATGTTGGCTTTAACAGATCCTTATCCTCTTGGAACTACAACTATAACTTGGACTGTTACAGATTTTGGCGGAAATTCAGCAACTTGTGATCAACTTGTTGTCGTAACCGATATTGAACTTCCAACAATAGTATGTCCTGCTCCTGTAGCGGTTAATACTGATGCTGATGAATGTACAGCAAGCGGTGTTGATTTAGGCACACCAACAGTTGACGATAATTGCTCAATTCTTTCTGTAACAAACGATGCTCCGGTAGTATTCCCAATCGGAACAACAACTGTAACTTGGACAGTAACTGACGGTAGCGGCAACATTGAAACTTGTGAGCAAATCGTAACAGTAACAGATATTGAACTTCCAACAATAGTTTGTCCTGAAGATATTGTGTCTTGTTCAAATATTATAGAACTTATAGAGCCACAAGTTTCAGACAATTGTGGAATTGACTTAATTTCTAATAATGCTCCTGCTACATTTCCAACTGGCACCACAACCGTAACTTGGACTGTAACTGATGTTAATGGAAATATCTCAACATGTGATCAACTTGTTCATGTGTCGGTAATGGACGTTACTGTTGATGCTACGTCACAGGTAAGCTGTAATGACGCTAGTGATGCTGTAATAGATATAACTGTCGAAGGAGCTTTTGGAGAACTAACATATTCTTTAAATGGAGGAACTCCAGAATCGTCAAACACTTTTGAAGGCTTATCAGCCGGAGAATACACAGTATTAGTTGAAGACGAAAATGGATGTTCTGTCTTAACCGATGTAATTACCATTAGCAATCCAACTCAAATTGAAGCCGAGTTTGTCATTTCTTCTCAAGTTTCTTGTTTTGATGGTAATGATGCTTCGATCGAGATTATTACAACTGGTGGAAGTGGTGAACTAACATATTCTCTAAATGGTGGAGCGTCTCAGACATCAAATATCTTTGAAGATCTTGTTGCAGGAACTTATACAGTTGTGGTTGAGGACGAGAACTTGTGTTCAACAACTTTAACCGATATTGTAATTGAGAATCCGGAGACATTACAGGTATCTTACGCTGTAGAAAACGAGGTATCTTGCTTTGGTGCTGAAAATGGAAGTATTGAGGTGTTTGTTAGCGGTGGAAGTGGTGAATATAGTGTAATTCTAACAAACACTACTACCGGTTCGGAAAATAGCCATAATTCCACCTTTGTGTTTGACAATTTGATTGCTGGAGATTACACAATAAGAGTAACAGACTCTAACGGATGTTCAGAACAAATTAATGCATCAATCCAGACTCCTGATGTCTTAGTAATGAGTTATGCGCCATATTGTGAAGCAGGTATTGTTGGCATAGAGCTAACAGCTGTTGGTGGAACAGGAACTCACATGTTCTCAATTGACGGAGGACAAAACTGGACAGAGTCAGGTAGTTTTAACAACTTAGTAAATGGAACAACACTTTCACTTATAGCTACTGATGAGAATGGTTGTTTGACAGAAGTTGTTGATGTTCCTGTTGCTAGCTTAAACACTCTTAGCGCTAGTGCAGAAGTCGTTTCAGGGAATTCGTGTTATGGTGTTGCAGATGCTGCAGTACAAATAAATATTGCGGGTGGTGTTGCTCCTTATGTATTTACTGTAAACGGAGAAGATGTCCATTATTCAAACTTAATCGAAAGTCTTAACGCAGGGGATTATACTATCCAAATTCGTGACGCTAATGAATGTCCTGCGGTTACAGAAATTTCAATTGAAAGCAGCGAGGAAATAGAAATTGATCTGGTATCAAAAACTAATGCTGACTGTAATGGGAATAGTGATGGAACGGCCGAGATTGAAGTATTTGGCGGTTTTGGCGAGTTTGAATATTCTTGGACAAATGGTTCTAACAGCAGAGTTGTTGCAGGACTAAATGCCGGCACTCACACAGTTACTGTTACCGACCTAAAAGGTTGTGAAGTTACTTATGATATTATTATAGAGTCGGATGTAATTGGTGTAGAGCTTATTCAAAACAATGTTTTTACTCCAAATAACGACGGTATTAACGACTACTTCGTAATTTCTAATCTGGACATTTACCCAGACAACGAACTAGTGGTTCTTAATCGTTGGGGTAACGAGGTTTATAGCAAAAAATCATACGATAATTTATGGAATGGAAGTAATTTAACAGAAGGCACCTATTTTTATGTATTAAAAGTAAAGATGTGTGATGAATACAAAACACTCAACGGATATATAACAATTCTTGACTAAAATAATAATTTTAAAACGCAATAAATAAAAGTTAACGATGAGTAAAATGATGCAAATAACACACAAGATAAAGGCAGATTTAACGTGGATATTACCCATATCCGATAAGTCAAATTGCTTAGTAAGCGTCCTGCATTCTTGTGTGTTGTTTGCTTAAATAAAACAACAAATTATGAAAAAGTTATACATAATACTGATAATATCACTGTTTGGGACAAGTTTAATAGCTCAGCAAAACTTTATTTCGAACCAGTATATTTTTAATCCAATGACTATTAATCCAGCCTATGCAGGTACAAAACAATGGACTAGTGTAAACATGATGTACTCGGCTCCTTGGACAGGCTTGGAGGGATCTCCCAACACCCAGTCTATAAGTATTGAGGGCGCCCCAATTCCAACAATGGGAATAGGTCTTCAATTAATTAACGATAAAATTGGAGCGGAATCCCGTCAGGCTTTGTGGGGAAACTATTCTTACATATTAAAACTTAACGATAAGCTAAATTTATCTATGGGTTTAGCAGCAGGAGTATCATACTTTAGCCTCGATGGTCGTAAGCTAATTTCGGAATCAATTGATGATCCTTCGGTACCATTAAATCAAGCAAATTCTATTCGTTTTGATCCTAGAATAGGACTATTTCTTTATTCACAAAGATTTTATACCGGACTATCTGTTACCGATATGCTTGGTAATATAATCGAAGCCCCTGATGGATTTGTTGCAAAACAAGAAAGACATTACTATCTAACAGCCGGTTATGTTTTTGATATGGGCAATGATGTAAAAGTAAAACCTAGTATTTTAATCCGCGAAGACTTTAAAGCTCCTACAAATATTGATGTAACAACCCATTTTTTAATTAGAAATACATTCTGGATAGGCGCAACATACCGTTTTGGTGCAAATCTGTTAACCAATAACAGCTTAGATAATACTTTAAGAAAGCGTGATGCGCTAATTGTGATGACACAATGGAATATAAATCCATCATGGGTAATTGGATATGCGTATACTCACTCGCTGACAGCATTGAGCAACTTTGCGGGACACGAAATTATGCTAGACTATACTTTACCTCGAAAAATCGAGACTAGAATGAAAACCCCGAGGTATTTTTAATATCCTTAAACATGAAAAAAAACACAGTAAAATTTAAAATTATGAAAACAAAACTTACCATATTATCTCTGCTAATTTTAATAATATTTGCAGGAGTATCTGTTGCTCAAACAAGTCTGCCTAAAGCAGAACAGTATATGCAAAAGTTTGATTACGTAAAAGCAATAGATTTGTATCTTAACCATTTTTTAGTTAATACTCCAAACGAAACAGATATCAGAAATATATCTTATTGTTATATTAAAATAAATGATACGAAAAATGCTGAAAACTGGCTGTCAAAATTGATAAAATCAGGTTCAGCCAATTTGGAGGACATAATAATTTATGCCGACTTACTAAAAGCAGAAGGTAGATATTCGGATGCAATATTACAGTATCAAAAGATTAAACAAGTTGAACCATCTAAATCGAAAATGGCCGATGAGAATATAAAAATTTGCGAAGATGTATTAGCTTGGTCAGAAACTGAATCCGACTTTATTGTAAAAAACGAGGAGCAGTTCAATTCTGAAAATTCTGACTTTGGCCTTGTTAAGTTTGGCGAAAACTATCTTATAACATCTGATCGCATTCCTAAAGGAGCAGGCTCTGCTCAAAATGACATCTATGGCTGGACAGGAAATCCATATCTTAAACTTTATAAAGTTGATGCAGACAAATCAGGTAATGTAAAAGATATTTCCTTTATTCAAGATTTAAATCATGAATTTCACAATGGTCCTGGATATTTTGATAAAAAAACAAATACTCTTTATTTTACTAGAACAAAAACTGTTAAGCAAAATCGAAAAACACAAAACCCCGATCCAACGGCATGGTTTAAAGAAGAGGCAGACATTTACACTAACCGACTTGAAATCTATACAGCAGAACTAATTGATGGAAAATGGCAAAACATAACGGGTTTTGAGCATAATAATGCTGCTATGTTTTCAGTTGGCCATCCAATAGTAACAAATGACAGTAAAACTATTTATTTTGTATCGGATATGCCTGGAGGTCAAGGAGAAACTGACATTTGGTACTGTGAGAAAAATCAGAGTGGTGAATGGGAAAACCCCATAAATGCCGGTAATGTTATAAATACAGCCGGAAAAGAAATGTTTCCATACTTTGATTTAAATGGAGATCTATATTTTTCATCGGACGGACATCCCGGAATGGGAGGATTAGATTTGTTCAAATCATCCGGAAGTAAAGGCAAATGGACAGAACCCGAAAATCTTAAATATCCTATCAACTCCCCAAAAGATGATTTTGCCATAATTTTTACCGAAACCGAGACGATGGGATATTTTTCATCAGACAGATATGGAGGATTAGGTAACGACGATATATACAGCTTTGTTTATTCACCTCCACCCCCACCTGTACCTACAGAGCTTATTCTAGCAGTAACAACATTCGAAAGACTAGATGATGGGACGCTCATTCCATTACCAGATATAAATGTTCATTATCACCTCCAAGCATCAACTGAGGAATATCCAGTACCTGAAATTACAGCCGGTATTTACCAAACAACCTTAAAATGTGATGAAACATACATGATACATGGAGCAAATCCCGATTTCTTTGCGCAATCACAGCAAATCACAACACAATGCGAAACTATGAATGATACAGTGTTTGTGCAATTTGTTTTCGAAAGAATTGTAATTGATAAACCTATAGTTATCGAGAATATTTATTATGATTTTGATAAATGGAATATTCGTCCGGATGCTGCAGTAGAACTTGATAAAATTGTTGCATTATTGGTTGAAAACCCACAAATTATTATTGAATTAGGCTCACATACCGACTCTAGAGGGTCAAAGAAGTACAACGAGAATTTATCACAGAAACGTGCCGAATCGGCAGTACAGTATATTATTAGTAATGGAATCGCCAAAGATAGAATAACAGCCAAAGGTTATGGAGAATATCAATTGGTAAACAACTGTGCCGATGGAGTTAAGTGTTCAGACGAAGAACATCAGATGAACCGCCGAACTGAATTCAAAGTTACAGGATTTAGTAAAAATCAGCCCGTAATATACAGTAATACTGAATAAGATTAAATCTGATAATAATTTAGGAAACTACTATTAACCACCATTTTTTGTTTAGAGCTAAATAAAATTACATATTTTGGTTCTAATTGACACTGCTCTCATATTTTCATAAAGAAACCCATGCGCATTTGCGCGAAAATAAATGTATTTATGGCATCTCTTTAGAATTTAATAGGGAGCTGTGAAGCATGAAATATTTTTACCCGCTAAAATAATTAGGAGCTATTAAAACTTTATTATTTTTTGTTTTTATCTCTATATCAGTAGGTTAAGTTTTTTTCACACCTTACAATCAAAAAAAAAAATCAAAAAGTGAATTTATCTTACTATTAGTATAAAAAATAATTTATCTTTGCACCGATTTCTAATACCAAACAAAATTATGTCACATCGAGTAATTTCCTTAATTGTATTCACATTTATACAACTCATAGTATTATGTGCATTTTCTCAAAATCAAGTCGTAATTATCGACACAACACAAACAGAAATGTACCAAAAAGCAGACTTAGATTCTGTTTATCGCAAATTCGAGAACACCAGCATTAAAATAAAAACACCAAAGCATTTTCTAGAGTTTAGCAATGACGAAGTTTCGGGATTTATGAATACCGGAACAGCAGCTAGCATTGTTGGTTTTGAGAACGAAGAGGTTCCATATATTGGTTATTATGAGGACTATGCAGAAGAAGCATTTAGTCAAGTTGATTATGCAGAGTTAATTGGGAGCAAAACAGTAAAAACCAATAGCAACTTATCAGCACAATTCTTTTTTTATTCTTTTGTTGTTGATAAAGTTGATGTCATACGAATAATCTTTGTTACAGGCGATGAAAAACAAATGATTATGTTACAAGCAAACTATCCACAAGCATTTGATGCACTCTTAAGACAAGTAGTAATACAAAGTTTTTTAACTGTCGAATTTAAATAATCACGATGAATAGAAAGATTATATTATTAGTATTATTGTTCTGCTCATTGTTCGGCATAAGTCAAACAACCACAGAAACATACAACACTCCTTATCAAACAACCGGACAAAACTTATGGCAAGAAGGCACTGGCGGATTATTAGAAATCAATCATGTTTTTTTTGATCAAAACTGGAGTAATTCGACAAGCTTTGGACCTATCTATAGTGTTGCAGGTTCGCAGTTTGGGGCAAATATAAGTGCAGGAACATGGGGGTCAATTGGAGCAGGATTTCAATTAAACTTTGGAACCGAACAAGTAGATATTGATTACAATGCTGACATGAGAATTGTCCGCCCAACTGATCTCAGTTTTGATCCAGGTGACGAAATAGTTTTAAAAACAAATTTTTCTCCACGAACCCCACCACAAAGCAATGTTGTAACAGATGTTTATGATGCAAATATGCGACTTTGGCTTAAATTTGGCATGGGAATTAATTTAAGCGCTAATGTTTGTGTTTTCAGTTGCAGTAATCACAACATCATTAATTTAAATATGCCTGTTGACACCTTTGATATGATTAGTGCAGGAAATTTAACCGGCATAAGTCTTCTCGACGGGTTATATGAATGGCCGGCAAGTGATGCTTTTCCATTTTCGTACACCGATCCAAGAGACATCATTACTGTGGACATTACTCTACCAAGCAATGCCGGAGCAAATATATATTTTCAAGGAAACGATTTGCACTCGTTTGTAAATCCCTCTCAGCCATATTTTAATACTTATTTTTCTATTCCTAAATTTATTGGTGCCCTCCACATACCTTATGTTTCTGCATTTTTTGCAAACTTAAGCAACAGTTGGACTGCCGGACCATTCTATTTAAATTATACCTTAATGGAAGCCGGATTTAATTTAGGATTATATCACAAACAACATTTAACTTTGCGACCAACAATGAAAGGTAAGTTCGACTTACCAACTAAGCTCGATTACGAAATATTTAACCCAACAACAGGCACTATTTATTCGCAAGGATATGATTCTATAATTAATTATACCGTAGGAAATAGTATCCGTTTACAATATCCGTGTAATTACGATTTTATTGATGTTACTCCATCTTTTAATATGGAAAACACATTCACAAATCATACTTATGATAGTATTGCATTAGATTTTGTCTTTCAAATGCTCGAATTTGATATGGGCATGAACTCAATAACAGTAATTCCTCAAATTTGTATTCCAATATATTACCCCTGTCCAACATGGTCTAATCCACTCAAAATGTGTAAAAAAACAGTTTGCACACCCCCTGTCGTTTTTGGTGGCTTTCATACAGGTTTTGGTCCACTAATAGATTGGCAACCAAATCTTTTTAATATTAAATACGATTGGTGTAACAATACTTGGAGTATGGGTGGTTTTAATAGTTTTGACTCTATGACACCTTTCAGATTAGAACCAAGAAAATTTTCTATCGAGCTAAACGTCACGCCTGTTCTATGTCACGGCGAATCAACAGGAGTAGCAACAGCAACCGTTACAAACGGAAATCCTCCATATACTTATGAGTGGTCAAATGGAAATGTAATAACATCTAATTCGACAACAAATACACAAACAGGACTTGCTGCAGGTACGCACTATGTCATTGTTAGAGATGCAAAAGAATGTTCTGTTTTTGATTCCAAAGTAATTGTTGAGCCGGAATTGCCACTTTCAATTAACTACGAAATAAACAATCCAAGCTGTCACGACAGCTACGATGGAAGTATTAATATTACTGTCTCAGGAGGCACACCAAACTATTCATATTTGTGGAGTAACTCAGAAACAAGTTCGTCTATTTCAGGTTTAGATGCCGGAAATTACGCCCTTACCGTTACAGACTTTAATGGATGTACACTAATTGAAACATTTACTTTAGTTAAACCAGAACCATTATCTGCTACCATATCTACACAAGATGTTCTTTGTAAAGGCGACAACTCGGGCTTCGCAATAATTGAAACTACCGGTGGCACGCCCGAATATTCATTTAATTGGTCAAATGGTAATAGCACAGCATCAGACATGTCGTTAATTGCAGGAACCTACACAATAACCATTTCAGATAACAATTTATGTCAAGTAATTGAAACAATAATAATAACTGAACCAGACGAAGCTATAAGCTTTAATAATGAAATAACAAATGTGAGTTGTTATGGTGACTCAACAGGATCAATAAACACAATAACATCCGGAGGTACTCAGCCATATACATATCAATGGTTTAATGCTGATTTTATTGTATTAAACGAAACTTCTAATCAAATTTCTAATATTCCGGCAGGAGACTACAGGCTTATTGTAAAAGATGATAATAATTGTGCCGACTCAGCCGACTTAACAATCACTCAGCCCGATTCATTATCATATGAATTTACAGTTGTAGATGTTTTGTGTAAAGGAGCTCCTCAAGGAGAAATTCTAGTTAGTCTATCTGGAGCTACACCACCATACACATATCATTGGTCAACCGGAACAACGACAACTGAAATTTCCGGGTTACTAGCAGGCGAGTACTATATAACAGTAACAGATATAAATAGCTGCGAGTTTGTTTTAAGCACGGTTGTAAATGAACCACTAGAAGACTTATCTGCAACAACAAATGCAATCGATGTACTATGTAAAGGCGACAGCACAGGAGTCATCTCTGCAACAACCACAGGAGGGACTTTCCCTTATACATATCTATGGTCAAATAATGAAACTACTTCAGAAATTAGTAACATCCCCGCCGCCACATACACTCTAACAGTAACTGACGCTAATGGATGTCTATTTTACAGCGGAGCAGTAGTTTCAGAACCCGAAAACAGCCTAAGTGTTACATCTGTACCATCGCCGGTTTCTTGTTTTGGATACTCAGACGGCTCTTTGCTAATAACATTAAATGGAGGGACACTTCCTTACACAATTACTTGGGATGACAATTCATATATTCTCAGTACAAACCAACAATCAATCAATGACTTACAAGCAGGAATTTTCAACATTCTTGTCTCTGATGGCAACAATTGTTTTGTCAAGAAATCTTACAATATAACTAGCCCCGATTCTGTATTAATCGAAACCTCTCCTTCGACAGTTTCATGTTTCAATGGGAATGATGGCATAGTACATGTTGACATTACAGGCGGTACACCCCCATATTCATTTTTATGGAGTAACGGCAGCTCAAATCAAGATTTAGAAAACGTTTCATCAGGAACATACGATCTATCTATAACCGATAGCAATAATTGTATTTATACTACATTTACCGAAGTTACTGAAATGACGGAAATCATAGTTAGTTCAATAATAAACCCTGTTTCTTGTAAAGATATTAATGATGCAAGTATTAAATTAAACATCACCGGAGGGACAGGAAATTACTATTTTGCATGGTCTAATGAAACAACAAATCAAGACGCCGAAAATTTATCTCCCGGATTATATTCGGTAACAGTATCAGACGACAATCAATGTGAAATATATTTAGATTTTACTATTGAACAAAGTTTTATCGAATGCTTACGAATCCCATCTAGTTTTTCACCAAATAATGATGGAATAAATGATGTTTGGGTAATAAGCAGTATAGATGAATATCCTAATTCAAGCGTACAAATCTTTAATAAATGGGGAAACATTCTCTATGATAATCAAGGGATGTATATACCTTGGGATGGAAAGTTCAACGGAAAACCACTACCGGCTGATGTCTATTATTACATCATTGATTTAAATAACGGAGACGAACCATATACAGGCACTATCACAATTTTAAGATAACGAGTAACATGAAAATTAAAAATTTAATTCTATTTATTTGGGTTTCGGGAATATTCATTTTACCCGTAAAATTTAGCAAAGCAAATGATATCGACTTGCAACCCCCATGTCAGACAATTTGGCTCACAGGAAACAACGTTTCGTGTTTTGGTGCAAGTGATGGAGATGCCACCTTGCATATCACTGGCGGTTCGGGAGACTTTACAATAACCTGGTCAAATGGCGCCACTGGTGTGTATGAAATATCAAATTTGACAGCTGGTTATTACGACGTTAGCGTTAAAGACAATGTCTATGGATGTACAACTTTTGATATTATTAACATCACTGAACCCGACTTACTAACAAGCTCAATTGTAGTTCAAAACATTAACTGTCATGGCGAATCTACAGGTAGCCTAGAACTTTCCGTTGAAGGAGGAACACAGCCATATAGTATAATTTGGTCGAATACTGAAACCACTCCTAATCTTAGCAGCCTAAGCGCCGGCACATATACAGTTACCATAATTGACAACCATAGTTGTGAAACATATAATACAGCCACCATAACTGAACCTACTCAAGCTCTAGGGTCTGATTATCAAACAACTAATATACTTTGCTTTGGAGACTCTAATGGCGCAATAGACCTAACCGTTTGGGGAGGGACTCCACCTTATTATTATAATTGGAACGAAAACACATACAACTCTCAGGATTTATCTATGATTCCTATTGGAACCTACAATGTTGAAATTACTGATAACAAAGGATGTCAAAATTTACATTCGATCGAGATTACAGGTCCTGATTTATTAGAAATGAGTAGCACTGCTTCCGACAATATTTGTTTTGGAGAAACCAATGGCAACATACAACTCAATGTTTTAGGAGGAACACAACCATATACATATTCTTGGGCAAATTCCGAATTTCTATTAAGTTTTGACACGCCAACAATTAGCAATTTAGCAAATAACAATTATTATGTTACCGTCACAGATAGTAACGGATGTTCGATAAATGAAGATTTTGAAATTACAAGCCCAACACAATTAACATACACTATCAGTGGCGAAGACGTTACTGCTTTGGGTGGTACAGATGGACAAATTTACTTCTCGGTCAATGGTGGAATAGAACCATACTCTTATGAATGGTCTAATGGAGTAACAACCCCAGACAATCCAAATGTCAGTTCAGGCTTATACGAAGTAACAGTATTAGACATGAACAGTTGCAGTATTTATGCCTCAATTCAAATTAAAGAGCCCCTTGAAGCCCTGTCTTTTAGTTATACAACAAAAAACACTACTTGCCATGGATCAATTGACGGGGAAATATACGCATATGCTTCAGGTGGGACACCTCCGTATCTCTATGCTTGGTCAACAGGTAGTTCAATTTCATATCTTACAGATTTATCAGCAGGTAATTACATTTTAACATTAACAGATATAAATAACGTCCAATATGTTGATACTATTACCATTTCTCAACCAGAACCTATTACATTTTCACATACCTCAACAGAGCCAACATGTTATAATTTCAATAATGCTTCTATTGATTTAAATATTATTGGAGGAACGGCTCCTTATCGTTATTACTGGTACGATCCGGAGTTTGCCCTAGCAGGTTTAACACAAGATATAATTAATATTGCCTCAGGCAAATATACTGTTGAGGTCATCGACACAATGGGTTGTCGCAACAATTATACAGTAATAATAAATCAACCTTTACCAATAGAATTATCTATTAACGGAAATCAAATACAGTGTGCAGGAGGAAATTCCGGAAGCCTGTCAACAACTGTTTCGGGAGGAACTAACCCATACTCATATATTTGGTCGAACGATGAAACAACTCCAGAAATAACATCTTTACCTGCCGGCAATTATACCGTAACTGTCTTAGATGCAAATAACTGTTTAGCTACATCTAGCGCAACTCTGCTCGAACCCGACCCAATATCTATCAATCTCGTATCATATCAAACCAGTTGTATCGACCAAAAAGATGGTTATATAATATCTGAAATATTTGGTGGTAGTGGTGGATATAATTATCTATGGAGCAATGGAGAGTCAACCGAAAGTATCTCAAATTTATCTCCGGGAGAATACTCCTTAAGCATTACCGACATTTATGGCTGTGAATCAAGCGAAACTTCTTTAGTAGCAACAAATGAAATTCCTTGCCTCAACATACCAAATACATTCTCACCCAATGCCGATGGCATAAATGACACTTGGGTAATTAATAATATTGAGCTCTATCCGGACAGTTTTATGAAAGTATTTAACAAATGGGGGACAATCGTTTTTGAGTCTCAATCCTATCCTGAAAGTTGGGATGGCACATTTAATGGGAATCCATTACCAGCAGGAACATACTATTACATATTAAGCTTTACCAATAGTTTAGAAACAATAAAAGGGACAATTACAATAATTAAATAAACAGATCAAATAATTAAAAAATGAAGAAACTTATATTATTATTTGCAATCGTAACATTCGGATTTAGTGCTTATTGTCAACAAATTCCGTTACATAGTCAGTATATGATGGATTTATCAATGGTTAATCCCGCAGTTGCAGGAAGCTATGATTTTACTCCAATATCATTAAATTATCGACAACAATGGGTCGGTTTCGAAGGTGCTCCAATCACACAACATCTCAATATGCATAAGTATTTTGGCAACAATGTTGGATTAGGGCTTGCGTTTTTCAACGAACTAACATCGCCAACAAGACGAACCGGATTACAATTATCATTTGCTTATCATATCCCGCTTTCCGAAGATTTTAGCAAAAAAATATCTATGGGTCTATCCCCTGTGTTTTTTCAACACTACTTAAATGCTGATTTAATAACTACCGACCAACCTGACGACCCAGCAGTGCTTAATGGTTTTAATAATCAGTTTTGCCCGGATGCTAATTTTGGAGTTATGTATACCCATGAAGACAAATTTTATGCAGGATTGTCTGTCTTCAATCTATTACAAATAAGAAGAGACCTGTTTCAAGTTATGGATCAGATAGAAAACCCAATTGAAAGGACATTTTATCTTGTGACAGGATACAAATTTCCAATCAAAGAGAAATTTTCTATCGAACCTTCTGCTCTTGCTCAATACCAAATTCATGCTCCCTTCCAATTTGATGTTAACGTACGTGGAGTTTATGCAGACAGATTTGGTTTAGGAGTTTCATACAGATATCAAGATGCTGTTGTATATATGGTTTTTGTTAGCGTCGGAAACTTTAGGCTTGGATACTCATACGATATGACTCTTTCTGATATAAATCAATATTCATTCGGAACTAGCGAATGTCATGTGTCTTATCGTATCCAAGGGAAAAAAGCGGCAGTTGCAAGCGAAGCCCGAATGCCAATGTTCTATTAATAAATGATCAGTGAAATTATTTTTGTAATATGAAATATTATTTTGTTTATTTCTCCATATTTTTAACTCTTTTGTGCTTTCAGCATCATGTTTTTGCACAAGAAAACTCAATAAGTGACTTCATCCAAGCAGGAAAATACCAAAAAGCTATTGATGTAATTTTGATGATGGGAAGTGTTGATGAGCTTAAAAATGCCGACCTCGAAAACTTAGGGTATTGTTATATTATGACAAAAGAATACGATAAGGCAGAAGTGGTGTATGCAAAGCTTACATCAACAAAAAAACCGTCTGCTGATAACATAAGATATTACGCCGAAATTTTACTTATCAATCAAAAGTATAATTTAGCTAAACAAAATTTCGAAAAATGCATCGAATTAACCCCATCAGACAAACGATTGCAGTTAAAAATTGTGTCTTGCGACTCGTTAATGTTATGGAAAAATAACAATTCGCGCTACACTATTAGCAATTTTGCAGCTATCAATACAGAAATGGACGAAATGTGTGCAATCTTTAATGGCAAAGAGTTACAATATTTATCAAATCAAAGTCCAAATACTGAAACGCAAGATATCATTAACATAAATATCCTTGCTCCATATACAATAAAAGATTACGATTTTTTTAAATACAATGTATCTACAACAGATATTTCTGAACAACACAAAATCATATTATCAAAACCCCTTATTTCAGCAAAATACTGGTTTTCATCTCTAAACTATTGCAAAAAAAATGACACATACGCCTATACATTAAAACGCATACACAAAAATTTACAAGATTTTACTCTAGGCAATTCCGAAATATATTTTGGTGACAAAAACAGCAATGCTTTTGATAACTTAATCGCTTTTAAATGGGATGATATGCCCCAAAATATAAATATATCGCAACCTAGTTTTGCAAAAAATGGACACAGACTATATTTCTCAAGCGACATGCCGGGAGGATTCGGAGGAATGGACTTATACTATTGCGATTTAATTAACAATGTTTGGACAAAACCAATAAATCTTGGACAAAATATTAACACCGAATATGATGAATTATGCCCAACAACTCGAGGAGACTCTGTTTTATATTACTCAAGTAATGGTTTTCCCGGGTATGGAAATTTCGATATATTCTGTAGTAAATTTAAAGATAATTCGTATGGCAACCCTGTAAATATGAAAGCTCCTATAAATTCGATTGGAGACGATTTATATTTTAATCCGGATTATGGCGAAAACTCACTGTTAACTTCTAATCGCTCATCTATGAGCAAAGGAGGCTATGACATTTTTGTAGCAAACTTGCCGGTTATTATACCCGAAAAACCCGACACAATCATCCCTCCTGATCCACCAAAATTAGATATCGCAAATTATAAATTACCATTTATTCTTTTTGATATTAACAAAGCAGAAATTGACAAAAACTACGAACAGAGCCTAAAAAGTCTGGCAGACACTTTATTGCTATATGAAAATGTCAAATTAGAAATTCTAGGATACACTGATATAGCAGGAAATTCTAAGCTCAATAAAGAACTATCTCAAGAAAGAGCAAAAGCAATTGCTGATAAACTTATTAGCCTTGGCGTTCCTAAATCGCAAATATATTACCAAGGCCTAGGAGTTAAAAAAGAAAATACACTTAAAGACATAAGCTACACAATAATAGTAGGAACTATTAAATCAAATAACGACAAAGAGTGGTTTAACAAAAAACTAGACCATAAATATGATGTTAAAGTAATGCCAAATGGGAAATATTATAGTTACTGCATTGGCGATTTTAACAACGAAAAACAAGCCAAAGAATTATTGGCTGAAATAAAATCAAAGTATTTTTCGCATGCTTATTTAGGTTATAGCTATTTTAATAAATGTCTGCCTAACTATAGTTCTGCAATTAATAGAAGAGCTGATTTAATATTGAGTGAACCCGGAAAATAGTAACGGGAAATTAAATTTTTTATTTTTGAATAAATATTTGTTATGAAAAAAATATTACTCCTAAGTTTATTTGTTAACATAGTATTATGCGGTTTTACTGCCGACTTTTTTTGGGTTGGAAATGGTGGTAATTGGTCAGACTACAACTTGCATTGGGCAACAACATCAAATGGCACTACAATGCATACGCGGGTTCCCGAAATTGGAGATAATATTTATTTCGACCAATACTCGTTTAGCTCAACAGGACAAGTTGTTGTGGTAGATACTAATTTTATTTCTTGCGACATCGTAAACTTGCAAAATGTTACAAACCAATTCGAATTCCTTTCATCAACCAGCGATACTTTGCTAATAACAAACGAGCTAATCTTAGCCGAAACAACAAATATGACTTTTAACTTTTTTGGAACTCTAATTTTTAATCAAGAAAGTGTAGGACAAACCCTAATTTTTGATCCGGCAGACCATAGTATACTCGCAAATATTATTATTGACATAAATTCCGGAGAACTAAATGTAATTTCTGACTTAAATATGTCCTCTAGAAAACTTCTTGTTCTCGATGGGGAATTAAATATGAATTCGAACAATCTTTATGTTCAACACTTTAATGCCGCTTCAACCCTCTCAGATCCAATACCAATTACTAATCCTGCACTAAGTAATGCTGACACTTTAATTTGTTTTGGATCCTTACACTTTCTTGATGATTTAGACATAAGCAATTTTTCGGGGCTGATTAATTTTAAATCCAATTCTATCGACACTAACTATGTTAATATTAACACTCATATTTTAAACTCAGATATATTGTTCTCATCAGGGGAAAAATACTTTTTATTAAGCAATCTATCCACAACAAAAGATATTAAATTCCCAATGTCAGGGCATTTTTACTCACAAGGAAACAATATCTACTCAAAAACATTTGACCTTAACGATCCATATAATAGAAATATTGATTTAGAGAGTTCTGAAATCCATACGCAAAACTTTATACTAGAAACATTTGGGCTCACACTGATTTCGGAAAATACAGATTTATTCATTGAGGGTACTAACGAATTACACTTTACTTCTAATAATCCAAACTTAAAGTTTAAAACACTATCAATTAATGCTTCAGAAACTATAATATGGGACGGTAATATCGAAATAGATATTTTATCAATTATTGCAGGAAGCCGTTTTTATCTATCAGAAGCGTCCATAATTAAACTTCTTGAGCTTAATGCAACCGGAAATTGTGGAGAATATATTGAAATAAGAGCCATTTGTGACGAAACAAATCTAAACGATGGTAGTTGTGTTTCAATTTTACCGGAATTTATTTCTTCAAATCCAATTGTTGGGGATTATATCAAAATTTCTAATGTTAAAGCTGATGGTAATTTTACCTTATCAAACTCATTTAACGAAGGTGGTAATGAAGGTTGGACAATTAACGAACCTACAGACATATCAACTTTATATTGGATAGGCAATACAGGAAACTGGAATACCAGTGGAAATTGGTCGTCTTCAACAGGTGGTGCACCACAAAGCTGCATTCCAACAAAAAAAACTCATGTGGTTTTTGATGATTTATCATTTGTGGCAAACGACACCTTGTTTCTAAATGACTTTGGATATTGTGCATCACTAAATTGGGAAAACATAAATAATAATGTTGTTTTTGAGGGCAACGGCAATTTATATATAACAGACAGTATTGTCTTAAATAGCTTATTGTCATTAGATTTTTCGGGGCAACTTAATCTCGAGAATTACAATTCAAACGACACATTATCAATAAAATCAAATGGAGTATCAATAAACGCACCAGTCAACATTTCAGGCAACGCTTTGTGGAATTTTGTTGATGCAACAGTAATAAATAATCAACTTGTGCTTAAAAGCGGCAAAGTAGAATTCTCAGGAAACGATATCATTGCAGAGAACTTTATTTCCAACACAAACACTGTACGAAGTATAAATATCTCTAATACTAATTTTCAGTTAACTGGAGATGGTAATGTTTGGGATATCCTTTCTGATAACCTAACGTTTAATTCAACAGGATCAGAATTGTCAATTACTGGTAGTTCAAACTCATCAAAAGTTCTTAATGGAGCAAATCAAATCTATAACAACATAAATTGTATTGCTAATTTTGTAGAAATTAATGGGAGTAATTTCTTTAATAAACTTGAAATAGCTGCAGGAAATACAATTAAATTAGAAAGTGGAAGTATTACCCAAATCGATTCTATTGATGGTATTGCAGATTGTGTACAGCGAACTTCATTAATCTCCGATTTTTACGATAATCCTGCTAGCATTTATAAAACCGGATACGACACCTTAATGCTCGATAGTTATTACATTAAAAACATAATTGCAGACACTACTGGTGCAAAATACTACGAAGCTTCAAATACTATGCGTTCGGGAAATCTCGAAGGTTGGGTATTTAGCGATACTGTTGCCGGAAAAACTTTTAAGTGGAAGGGCCAAACTACTGATTGGAATAATCTAAATAACTGGGAAGTTGATGGCATAACAGCAACTTGTCTCCCAACCATAAACGATACTGTTGTTATTGATCCAATCCTTTTTGCATCAGCGACAGTAGATACGATAAAGATTACCACTAATGCATTTTGCCACGATTTTATTGCAAATGCAATAACTAACAAATCATTATTTATTGAATTAGAACAAAATCTTACAATTGCCGAGTCTTTAATGCTGAGCGATTCTGTTGTTTTTAATTATACTATAAAACCAAATATTGAAAATGCAGCCGAATATGATTATGGTATTTTTTTAACTCCCGATTCTGTTAACTT
The DNA here is from genome assembly GCA_009930155.1 of Clostridia bacterium. The sequence goes on from RZYX01000018.1 coordinate 26,148, forward strand.
TAACCTAAATACTTTGTCCGCAAAAATCAATGTTAATTTATATTGTGCTGCTTCAAATCCACAAGATACAATTTTTCTTAACTCTAATCTTATAATGGACACAACTGCTGGTCTATTTGTATTAAGTGGCCATTTGCAGGCTGATCATAAAAACATCCAATGTGGGTATTTCGTAACACATTCAGAAGTCAACAAATCTATTGATATCCATAATTCCGATTTAAATATATTTGTCGAATTATTAATCCAAGACAATTCTATTCTCAATTTTAGTGCCGACAGTTCACATATTTCATTTTATGGGAATAGTGAATTTTTTGCAAATTTTAACGGAGGGAATCAACAATTCTATGATGTACTATTTTCAGGAACAACTAACGAAGAAGATAAAGATTTACTTGTTTTTGTTGCAGGAGCAAACACTTACAATGTTTTTAAAGCACTTAACGGAGTTAGTTTATTTATAGAAGCCGGAAAAACACAAGTTGTTGACTCTTCAATAATAATCAACGGAACTTGTCAAAATTATGCAAGCTTAAATTCTTCAGAAGAAGGAACCCTTTGCGTTTTTGACAGTCACAATGCTGTAAACGATACTATTATCTGTGTTAATCTTTTAGATAGCAGAATTATTCCGTCAGGAGTTGCGATGCTAAGTAATAATCTCGGCAATAATGTGGGATGGATATTTAATACAATTCCAGCAGCAGAAGCAAGCTTTGACATTCCATATCCGGCATGTTTATCGTCGTCTGTTACATTTACCAACACTTCAGAATCCATGTGGGGTGCCTCAAATAATTTAATTTACGAATGGATAATCGAAAATCAAGACACAACAAATACCGAACATCTTACACATACTTTTAACTCTCAAGGTGAATATACAATATTATTAACCGCAACCGATACAATTACAGGTTGTTACGACACACATATCGATAATCTTGAAATTACAGATCATTGGATAAGCATTTCATCAAGCTTGCCGGGATTAGAATTTTGCGAAGGCACTGAGGTAACATTTACTGCAATTAGCGATTTAGCAACCGAATTTTTCTTTTATAAAAATAATGTATGGATTGATATGGGAGATCCAACAATAAATGAATATACCACAACCACTTTGCAAAATGAAGATACAATAAAAGCTGTCGCAGTTTATAATGGATGTACAAAAACAAGTAATAGTTTAGGTGTAACTGTTTTCCCGACCCCAACAGTAACTCTATCATGTTCAGAAGCAGATACTACGGTGTGTGACGGCGAAACGATTACATTTACAGCAAATGGAGCCGATTTATACGAATTTTTTGTCGATGGAGTAAGCGTAGCCGCTTTTAGTACCAATAACGAATTTTCAACTAGCACACTAAACGACGGACAAATCATTACCGTTAGAGGAAAATCGGCATCAGAATGTATTGCCTTTTCAAATAATATTTTTACGGTAAATGTTGTCGCAAATCCAGAAATATCACTTACTTCTGTTATTAATCCACCAGAAATTTGTTCTGGCGAATTATTTACTGCCGAAGCCACGGGAGCAGATTTGTACGAGTTTTTTGTAAATGGTGTAAGCCAAGGTTCTGCAAACTCTAATAATATATTCGAAAATTCTAATTTAACCGATGGTAATATTATTACTGTAATGGGATACGATTCAAACTCATGTTCATCACTAAGCGACAATATTAGTGTTATTGTAAATCCAATGCCCGAAACAATTCTAACATCTTCAGATGCTGATTTAGAAATTTGTACTGGAGAAAATATCACTTTCACAGGTTCAGGAGCTGTAGAATATCAATTTTTTATTGATAATTCATCACAGGGGGCATACTCTGAGACAGAAACAATGAGCACAACCTCACTAACTCATAATCAAACAATTTCGCTTGTGGGACGCATTGGAAACTGCTACGACACAATTGATAACAATATTACTATTAGTGTTTTTCCGGTAATTGAGCTTAATGCATCAACAACTGAAATTTGCCCCGGTCAAAATATAGAATTTACTGCTAGTGGTGATACGGTTTATCAGTTTTTTATTGATGGAAATCCAGTTACTTCGCCTGATTCAAATCCTGTTTTCTCTACTAATTCATTAACAGACGGACAAGAAGTAAGTGTGCAAGGAACCCCTGGTGCTTGCCTGCCTACTCCAATAGCAATCACAGTAAACCCAACACCTACAATAAACTTATCTTGTTCTGAAACCGACAATACCATCTGTACAGGCGATTTAATAACTTTTTCAGCTAGCGGAGCTTTAGAATATGAGTTCTTTATTGATGGGACATCGCAAGGAGCAGCCTCTGAAACAGCCCAATTATCATCTAATGCAATCGCGTCTGGACAGACAGTAACAGTTTCGGGCTATTCAGAATTTGGATGTTTCAACACCTCATCCGACTCATATACAATTACAGTTCATGAATATCCTACTGTATCTCTTAGTTCATCAGATGCAGACGATCAAATATGTGAAGGCGAAAACATTGTTTTTTCAGCTTCGGGTGCAGACGAATACCAATTCTTTATCTCGGGAACACCACAAGGTAACTTTTCATCACTACCAACATTTAGTTCATCTGAAATTACAAACGGATCGGTAATCAGTGTCCAAGGGATGAGTAACGAATGTATATCTACTGCAACAGAAAACTATGCAATTACTGTTTATAACTTGCCAAATGTGAGTTTAGAGGCTATTTCTCCGATATCTATTTGCGAATCCGAATTAATTTCCGTGCAAGCAAACGGAGCAAGCGAATATGAATTTTTTGTTAATTCTATTTCTCAAGGAATTCCTTCATCAAATAATATATTTGAATCAACAAATTTAAACAACAATGACGAAATTTCTGTAGTTGGTTATCAAAATATTTGTTCTCAACAAAGTCCTGATATCATAACTGTAAATATAAATCAAATACCGGTAGTTAGTTTTACATCTGACATTCCTGTTAATGGTCTTTGTTTTGGAGATACAGCCGAATTTTTTGTAAGTGGAGCCATGAGTTATCAGTTTTTCCTTGACAATATTGAATATGGTGAAATGACAACAAACAATTCGTTATTGATTTCCGAGCTTGAAAACCATCAAGTAATTGATGTTGTAGGATATAACAATGCTTGCTTTGCTCCTGCACCAAATAGTATTGATGTAATT
>RZYX01000329.1 GCA_009930155.1 Clostridia bacterium
AAGCAACAATAAGGCAGTTTTTTTATTTTCAGGTTTAAAGAAACACTTCTTGGAGGTCTTGAAATTAAATAATTCTCCATGATTTTTCCTTGTCTTGAAATTTGTGAGTTATTTGGATGAGAAACCATAATTAATTAACATACAATCATGATTATTCAAATGGAAATAACAATAGAAAAGGCAGATGGATCCAATTGTTTAAATCAAAAAAATCAGTTCTTTGGCTTTTAATATAATTTCAGTTGTGATAAAAATTCCGTTTTAATATGTATTCAGTAATATAAACTTTTTACGGGAGGGAATTTTTTTATGGAGGGAGAAGCTGTAACCTTTACTTACGGGGCTTTGGCTTTAGTACCGCCGGTGCTTGCAATAGTGCTTGCGATCTGGAAACGACAGGTAATAATATCACTTACACTCGGTGTTTTTGCAGGAGCAACAATTGTCAACAACTGGAACCCTTTGACAGGGCTTCTTGATACTTTTTCAAAGTATATTGTTGCAAAGTCCCTTGCAGATGCATGGAATGTGGGTGTTGTTGTTTTCTGTCTTGTTATCGGAGGACTTGTGGGTGTCATGTCAAGAATTGGCGGAACCCAGGCCATTGCAGAATCAATAGCAAAAAAGGCAAGGGATACAAGATCCACTCTTTTTGCAACTGCATTGATGGGTATTGCAATTTTCTTTGATGACTATGCAAACTCAATGATTGTTGGAAATACAATGAGGCCGATTACTGACAAGTACAATATTGCAAGGGAAAAGCTTGCATATATTGTTGACTCAACTGCTGCACCTATTTCATCAATCTGTCCGATTTCAACCTGGGTTGCAATGGAACTTGGGCTTATTGCAACTGCTTTTACAACTCTTGGAATTAAAGGCAATTCAATGGTAGCCTTTATGAATACCATTCCTTTCAGGTTTTATTCTCTTTTTACAATAGCATTTGTTTTTATCCTTATTTTTATGAGACGTGATTTTGGTCTTATGTACAAGGCTGAAAAAAGAGCCAGAACCAAAGGAGAAGTTTTTGCAAAAGGTTCAACCCCGATGCTTTCTGAGGATAAGGATCTTATGCCTGATGAAGCCGGAACAGGTTCTATATGGGGAGCAATAATTCCTATTTCACTTTTTGCTTTGGTTACTATTTTCGGCCTTTGGTACAATGGCTATGCACCTGGAAAAACAATAAGAGAATGTTTTGGTGATGCTGACGCTTCAGTTGTTCTTACCTGGGCTGCTTTTATATCCTCAATAGTTGCAATTATAATAGGAAGAGTAACAGGCAAATTCAAGCTTGCTGAAGGTGTGGATGCATGGGTTGCAGGACTTAAGACAATGCTTATTGCTGTTATAATTTTGACTCTTGCCTTTTCTCTCAAGGCTGTAATAACAGAAATGCAGCTTGCTGAGTGGATTGTTGCAAATTCAAAGGATGTTTTATCAGGAGCATTTTTGCCTTCTCTTACATTTATTCTTGCTTTTTT
>RZYX01000330.1 GCA_009930155.1 Clostridia bacterium
GTTATAGAATTATGAAAAAATACATATGTATAAAAAAGAATTTTAATAATAGATAGACTGTAAAATGAAGTGCGACAAAAAATAGCTCATAAAAGACTCTTCGTGTAAAATGAAGTTACGACAAAATCATTACGCACGGGGGAATCAAATATGGACTATAAACATCTTACCACATTTGAAAAAGGTGAAATAGAGGCACTTAATCAATTAGGTTATACCGTAAGTAAGGCAAATAGAAAATAAAATTAACAGACATAATTCAACAGTAGATAGAGAGTTAGCATGGAATAACAGGCTCAATTATTGTTCTAAAACTGCACAAGAAGAACATGTTATGCGTCGCTAATCATTACCTTCGGAAGGAATTGGGAAGAGGCTTGACCAGTACATAGCATGGTGGGTGTATATTATTATAGTAATGCTATCTTTTTCTCCGAGGTGGGAGATAATGTCTAAAAAATCTTGAATGCGGACATCCTCCGGTTCTATTGTTTTGGGTTTGACTTTTCGTGTCATAGAGTTCTTCGTTTCTGCTTTGAAGTTTGGGTATATAGAAAATATACAAATCACTCAAAATTGTTTTGTAATATTGTTTAGATAGTCGTTGACATTTTTGAGGTTTATGATTATAATAAATTCAATTGAATAATCTTCAGGGCAGGGTTAATTTCCCTACCGGTGGTACAGCCCACGAGCCGCAAGGTTGATTCGGTGAAACTCCGAAGCCGACAGTAAAGTCTGGATGAAAGAAGATAAAACGATATTTGCATATTATTGCGTATCTATTTGCTTTATTGCTCTGGAATGATTTTATCATTTCAGAGCTTTTTTATTGCAAATGCTATAGTGGTTTGTGCGTATATTGATTTAAAAAATGCCTTGAATCTTGTGTTCAAGGCATTTTGTTTTTTGGAGGTGTGATATGACAGACACACAATATATGCACTTAGCTTTGGAACTTGCAAAGAAGGGAGAAGGATTTGTAAATCCCAATCCTATGGTAGGCGCTGTAATTGTAAAGAATGATAAGGTAATCGGTCAAGGCTATCACAAAAAGTATGGAGAGCTTCATGCTGAGCGTAACGCACTTGCAGGCTGCACTATTTCTCCAAAAAGTGCGACGCTTTATGTGACATTAGAGCCTTGTTGTCACTTTGGAAAAACGTCGCCTTGTACAGATGCTATCATCGAAAGTGGTATCAGCAAGGTGGTTGTTGGCATCAAAGACCCGAATCCGATTGTAGCAGGTAATGGTATTGAAAAGCTGCGACAACAAGGTGTTGAGGTTGTTGAGGGTGTTTTAGAGAAAGAATGTGGCAGGCTTAATGAGGTGTTTTTCCATTATATAAGAACAAAAAAACCCTATATAGTTATGAAATATGCCATGACTATGGACGGGAAAATAGCTACCTATACAGGAAAATCTAAATGGATTACAGGAGAAGTGGCACGTCAAAGGGTGCAGCAAGACCGTCATCGGTACACTGC
>RZYX01000331.1 GCA_009930155.1 Clostridia bacterium
CGACCTCCGCTGAATTCAGAGAAAAAGTTAATGAATTGGGTGGTATTAATGTCTTAGCAGGAATTTTTGCCACAGCAACTATAGCAGCTAGTCCATTATTTCGAGGCATTATACAATCTTATGAAAAAAGAAAAGCTTTGCAAAACAGTATAAATACTTTACTCAAAGAAGAAAAAGCTCTTGAAGCTCAAATAAATAGTTTAGGTGAAGCTCAAAATCAAAATGAGACTGAGGCTATATTAAAAAAACAACAATACCTTGCTTTTATTAAGCAGGAAAAAGTTGAAAAACAAAATACCTTATTACAAATGAATGGTTATGTAGATTTAGCAAACGAAGCAAATAAAAAGCAAGGTAAACTGCCAGGTTTGGTTGGGCAAGCTAGCAAAGCATTAAAAGGTATGGCACTATCAATGTTGGTTTCTTTGGGCTACATGGTCGCTTTTGCAGCGGTTACTATGGCTATTACTAAAGGTTTAGAGTTATGGGACCAAAAGGTGAATAAAGTAAAATATAGCTTACAAGACTTAGGTGAAGCAAATGCTGAGTACGAAAAACAGCTTAAAACAAAAGATTTGGCCTTACAATTGCAAGCCGAAGAAGAGCTTTCTAAGCAAGGGATACAAAACCAAGAGAAAATCCTCTCTTTGAGGAAACAGTTGGCACAGATTAATCCCAATTGGATTGATGAATATGACCCAAACACAATGGAGCCAATGGTTAAAGATTCGGAAACGATCTTAGCCAATATGGAAGAAACAGTAAGAGCCGCTGCTCAAATTGCGAAAAAAGAAACAGGGGATTCTGAAAAATTATTAAAAGAAGAACAGGCAGAACTCAAAGAAGTCCAAGAGCGGATTATTAATTACGAAAAAGAAAAAGTCAAATTATTAGAAACTTATTCAGAGGATTCTGACGAATATTACTACGCTCTTAGAGATTTTGATAATGCTCACAATAAAGACTTGAAGCGTAGCGTAGAATTAAACGAAGATATCTTAAGCTTGACTGGGGCTATCGCGCAAAATAAAGCAATAATAAAAGCCGAAGCGGGGATAACAAGAAAAACTGAAGTCCAACAAACTCTAGATCTTAGAAATCATTATTTAGCTTTATCTAAAAATAAAGAGGTTTCTCAAGAAATTCGAGACTCAGCTGCTAAAAGTGCAAAAGAGCAGGAAAATAATCTACTACTTTTAATAGGCGGACAAAAAAGTTTAAACGCTCTTTTAAACGGAGGGGTCGAGGCTGTAAGGGATGTACTTAACATTCAAAACGGTAGTCTAACTGTAGAAATAGCTAGGTTGACTAATGCTGAAGCTATTAACCAGTCGACAGCGGATCATATCGACATGTTAATAGAGGGTGCTCAGGTTCAGGCTGCTATAGCTAGAATTGAGATTGAAAGAGCTAAAATTGCAGCAGGAATGACTCAGAGTGAAGCTTCTAAAGCTGTTCAATTTGACGAGCAGTATAGAGC
>RZYX01000089.1 GCA_009930155.1 Clostridia bacterium
ATTATTTTCAATACTCATTTTTAATACCTGTTTTTAATAATATGTCTGATGCCTCTGCTGATGAAATTGTGCTTAACGATGCCACAAGGTTTGGAAAATGCAATGCAGATGGAGTGAATGTTAGAACCAGTGCAGGTGTTGACAATACGCTTAATCCAAAAACGGGATATAAACTTTATAACGGTACTGATGTGGAAATTTTGGGAGCTTATAGAACCACTAATATGAGCCCAATGTATTATCATCAACTTTGGTATCCGTTTTGGTATCATGTTCGTTTTACAGCAACCGATGGCACTGTTCAAACTGGTTATGCTTTTGAAGATTACATAGATACAAGTGCAAATCTTGATATTGAAATTAACACTAGCAGAGCTTTAGGGTATACTTTGTCGCCGCAAGGATCAACGGACAAGCCTATGTTTATGAGCGTTGATACAAGGATAGCTACAGTGGATTCAAACGGTAATGTCACAGCGAATGGACTTGGAACGACAAAGATAATAGCGTTTCTTGCAAATGGAGCATTTGATGTGTTGCCAGTAACAGTTGTATCAGAATCTATAACAGAGCCTACAACAGAACCTCCAACATCAATTACATCTTCTACATATGAAGTTTCGTCAGGATATATAAATGTAGTTGTGGAAAACACATCGGTGGCAACGCTTAAAAGTAAAATTAACGGCAGCACATACATAAAGATTTTTGATGCCTCGGGCAATGAGATAACTGATTCTGGCATTAACATAGGAACAGGTATGGTTATAAAACTTGTGGATGGAACAACAGATGTAGATACTGCAACAGTTGTTGTAAGGGGTGATGTTAATGGAGATGGCAGATTTAGCGTCTTGGATATTGCAAATGTTAAGATGTGTATACTAAATAAACAGACTTTTACGGGAGCTTATTTACAGGCAGCAAATTATAATAATGATACAGAAAACAAAATTAGCGTTATTGATTATGCTCAGATGAAAACAGAATATCTTAATAAAAAATAAAAAACACCCCAAAGGCAAAAGGCATATAACACTTTTGCGTTTGGGGTGCTGTTCATTTTGGATGGAGTTTAATTTATTATTCAAACATTTTAACGAGTAAATCAACTACGTCGTTAAGACTACTTGAGTCTGTATTTATGCAAATGTCATAGCTTGTAGGCGAACCCCATTTTTTGCTGGTATAGTGCTGATAATAGGAGGCTCTGGCTTTATCCGTCTTTCTTACAAGGGCGGTTGCATTTGATTCGCTTAAAGACTTTTTTTGCATAATTCTTTGAACACGGCTATGTATACTTGCACAAATAAAAATATGAATGCAATCTGGATTGTCTCTTAAAATATAATCAGAACAACGACCAACAATAACACAAGAACCTTTTTGAGCGTACTCTTCAATTAATCTTGATTGTTCAGCAAACATTCTGTCTTGTGCAGTCATGTTAGTTGAACTAGCATTATTGATAAACGCATTATTCATAACAAGTGAGTACATAAAGCTACTTGCGGCCTTTTCATCTAATTCTTCAATTTTTGAATTGTCTATTCCAATGTTTGATGCAGCAATTTCAGAAAGAGAGCGGTCGTAAAAAGGTACATAAAGTTTTTTAGCAAATTTTTCACCAATTTCGTGACCACCACTGCCATATTCACGAGAAATTGAAATAATTTTATTCATAGTAAGCCTCCTAGCCTTTTTCGTGTTTTTGTTGGATTTTATGTTTAGAACCTTTTTGATTTTTTAATACAAACATGGCCATAATAACAGACATAAGTGCACTGAAAATATCAGCAATAGGCTGTGCAAACACTATTCCGTTTAATCCAAATACCATGTTTCCGATTATAAGAGCTGGTATAAATACAAAGCCTTGCCTGGAGACTGCAAGTAGCAGAGATGGGATAGCTTTTCCCAAAGCTTGAAAGGTAAATGAAAATAGAAAAAGTATGCCTAAAAACGGTATAGAAATAAGATTGTTTCTCAAGAATTGAGTTCCAAGTTCAATTGTGCGAGCATCGTCAATAAATATTTTTACAGCATTTCCTCCTGCAAAATATAGGAAAATAGTTATTGTAATGGCAACAGTTGTACCTATGATACCTGTTATTTTCATGGTTTCATTCATTCTGTTACGGTTGTTTGCCGCATAGTTGTATCCGATAAGAGGTTGAACACCCTGACAAAGACCAATGGAAAGAAGAATAGGGAGCATAAGAATTCTGTTGATTATACCAAAAGCGGCAACAACGGTATCGCCATATTCAACAGCGAAGTTATTAAGGATAATTGATGAAATACTCATAAGTAAATTTGTTATAGACGCAGTTGTACCTATTGCTAAAATATTTTTAACTATAGAGGCTGTGGGCTTATAATCTTTTGGATAAATGGAAAGGAACTCGCTACGCTTAATGAAATATATGATGTAATATAATACACTAATACAATTTGCAAAAATTGTTGCAACGGCGGCACCGTAAACGCCCATTTCAAAGTGGAGAATTAGTATTGGGTCAAGTATTATGTTGATGACTGTTCCAAGCATCATTCCTGTCATCGTTTCTTTTGCTGCACCTTCGGCACGAATCATTTGACCCAGTGCAAAACTTAATATAACAAAGGGCGCACCTAAAAAAATAGCACTAAGGTATTGGCGAGCAAAATCAAATGTGTTGCTACTTGAGCCAAGAAGATGTAAAATATTTTCAATGAATATGGAGCCTATAATAGCTACAATAATTCCAACAATAATACAACTATAAAAAGAAAAGGCAGATGTCTTTTTTACGGTATCATAATCTTTTGTGCCAAGAAGACGTGATATAAAGCTTGAACTTCCAACACCAAATAAATTGCCAAATGCCATAAGAATCATAAATATAGGCATTGTAATTGTAACTGCTGCTACTTGATTTGGGTCGCCAATTTGCCCAACAAAAAATGTGTCAGCAAGATTGTAGATTACTGTTACAAGCATACCGAGTATGGTTGGCACGGCAAGTTTTGCAATGGCCTGTGGCACGGGCATAGTTTCAAATATGTACTGTTTGCTATAATTTTGCATAAATTCCCTCTTCTGTTTAATTATAAATTATTATACTATCTATTATTGTTAAAATCAACATATATAGTATTAAACATACAAATAATATAGGGGTAGATTAGTTCAAAAAATTTAAAAAACCCTTGACTGATAAATGTATGTATGGTATAGTCTTCTTACCTCTTATTGGAGGGTTCTTTTTTTGTGCCCTTAAAGTGCATATTAAAAAGCACAAAGAAGAGGGAGGCAAAGCCCATTCGGGGCTTACATTATATCCGGAAAACTGGAGGTGCCGTCATGAGAGTACGAGTTACTTTAGCCTGCACAGAGTGCAAACAACGCAATTACAACACAATGAAAAGCAAGAAAAACACCCCTGACAGGTTGGAGATGAATAAGTATTGCAGATTCTGCAAGAAACACACACTCCACAGAGAAACAAAGTAAGTGGGAGGTAGTCGGAATGGCTGGTAAAAAGAAATCTCCTAAAGCTTCATCAAAGAAGCCCGAGAAGACCACGGAAGTTGCAGCCACTACCCCAAAAGATGAAGAGGTAAACACTGAAAGTACTGTTGCTGAAAAGGTAGGTAATACTAATAAGGCAAAGCAGACTAAAGAAGTTGCCAAGGCATCTAGCCCAAAAGCAAAGTCCGACAAGGCTGATAAGGCTGAAAAGGACAAGGGTGGTAAAAAAACAAAAGCTGTAAGAAATTTCTTTAAGGAATTAAAGGGCGAGATAAAAAAGATTTCTTGGAACAGCAAAGAAGACACTATTAAAAGCACAGGTGTCGTTTTGCTTGTTGTTATCTTAGTTGGAGTCGGCATATGGATTGTTGATTTCGGTCTGACTAATCTTAGAGAATTTTTGTATGAACTTTCAAAGTCAAATGCTGGGGAAGCAAGGATTATGCTTTCTATGATGCTTTCTGGCTTGATGTAAGTGTAATGGAGGTAAAGCAATGTCTGAAAGCTCCAAATGGTATGTTATCCATACCTATTCAGGTTATGAAAATAAGGTTGCAACAAACATAGAGAAAATAGTCGAAAGCCGTAAAATGCATGACCAAATCCTTGAGGTAAGAGTACCAACTGAAATGGTTACAGAAATCAAGGATGACAAAAAGCGTGAAGTTGAAAGAAAGATATTTCCTGGTTATGTTCTAGTTAAGCTTGCTGTTAAAGAGATTAAGAACGAGCTTACAATGGGCGATGATGCTTGGTATGTAATTCGCAATACACGTGGTGTTACTGGTTTTGTAGGACCCGAAAGCAAGCCTGTTCCACTTTCAGATACTGAAGTGCTTGCTCTTGGCGTTGAAAAGAGGTCGGTTGAGGTTAACTATGCTGTTGGCGATTTTGTAAACATAGTCGACGGACCGCTTGAGGGATTCTCAGGCTTGGTTGAAGAACTTGACACAGATAAGAATCTTGTTCGTGTTAAGATTTCAATGTTTGGTAGAGAGACTCCGGTTGAGTTTGAACTTGACCAGATAGATCTCGTTGCCGAATAACAATTTGTTTTGGTAATTTGCGGATTTTTCGCTTAATTACAGCGGGGCGTTTGTCCCTGTGGGAGGAGTGCTTAAAAGTGTACTCCGCCATCTACCACATTATTATGGAGGTGCAATAAAATGGCTCAAAAGGTTATAGGCTTTATTAAACTGCAGATTCCTGCGGGAAAGGCAACACCGGCACCCCCTGTCGGACCAGCACTTGGACAGCACGGAGTAAACATTATGGCGTTTACAAAGGAGTTCAACGAGCGCACAAAGAACGACATGGGACTTATAATTCCGGTTGTTATCACAGTTTATGCAGACCATTCCTTCTCGTTTGTAACAAAGACACCACCTGCAGCAATCCTTATTAAAAAGGCTTGTGGCATTGAAAGCGGTTCTGGTGTTCCAAACAAGACAAAGGTAGCAACAATTACCGGTGAGCAGATTAGAAAAATCGCTGAGCAGAAAATGCCTGACTTAAATGCAGCAAGCGTTGAAACAGCTATAAGTATGATAGCTGGAACAGCTCGTAGCATGGGCGTTTCTGTAGTTGATTAATGCTCCCGGGTGGGAGGAAAAATCCGATTAACCACTCTATTGGGAGGTAACAAAAAGATGAAACATGGTAAAAAATATGTCGAGAGTGCAAAACTTATCGACAAAACAAAACTTTATGACCCTTCGGAAGCTCTTGATATTGCAGTGAAAACTGCAACAGCTAAGTTTGACGAAACCGTTGAGGTTCATGTAAGACTCGGCGTTGACTCACGCCACGCAGACCAGCAGGTTCGTGGTGCAGTAGTATTGCCGAACGGAACAGGTAAGACTGTTCGTGTTGCAGTATTTGCAAAGGGCGATATGGCAAAAGCTGCAGAAGCAGCAGGCGCTGAAATCGTTGGAGCAGAGGATTTGGTAGCAAAGATTCAGGGCGAAGGCTTTATGGATTTTGATGTTGCTATCGCATCACCTGATATGATGGCACTTGTTGGTCGTTTGGGCAAGGTTTTGGGACCTCGTGGTCTTATGCCAAGTCCAAAGGCAGGCACAGTAACACCTGACGTTGCAAAGGCTGTAACAGAAGCAAAGGCAGGTAAGATTGAGTATCGCCTTGACAAGACAAACATTATCCATTGCCCTATTGGTAAAGCTTCATTCGGTACTGAAAAGCTCGCAGAGAACTTTAACACATTGCTTGATGCAATCGTAAAGGCAAAGCCAGCAGCAACAAAAGGACAGTATATTCGTTCATGCGTTGTTGCATCAACAATGGGCCCTGGAATTCATATTAATTCTGGTAAAATCGGTTCACAACAATAACTAATGCTTGACACATATAATTGTGTGTGTTAGTATATCAATGCTGTTCTTAACCAAAGACAGCAGGTGCTTACAGAGCGTAACGGTGAAAGCCTACCTGCCTAGGATGGAGCATACAACAGTTTTTAACTGTGATATTATGTATGTTAGCCCTTCCTACGGTTTGTAGGGAGGGCTTTTTATTTATCGATATGTAATCACGGCAGTTTTATATCTGCCATAATGGTTCCAAATTTTAGGAGGTGAATTCGTTTGCCAAGCGAAAAGGTACTTGAAATTAAAAAACAGACAGTTGTAGAGCTTATAGAAAAGCTTAATGGTGCATGTGCTGGTGTTATAGTTGATTACAAGGGTATTTCTGTTGAAGATGATACAAAACTTCGTAAAGAGCTTCGTGAAGCAGGTGTTGATTACAAGGTTGTAAAAAATACATTGCTCCATCTTGCAGCAAAAGAAGTAGGTCTTTCTGATATTGACCCTGTTCTAGAAGGAACAACAGCTATTGCTATCAGCGTTGACGATTATGTAGCGTCAGCTCGCATACTCGGTAAGTTTGCAGAAACTCATAAGAGTTTTACAATTAAGAGCGGCTTTATTGATAAGGATGTTATTAGTGTTGATATGGTTAAGAGCCTTTCAAAACTTCCGTCTCGTGAAATCCTTCTTGCAACTGTATGTAATGTATTTAACGCTCCAATCACAGCTTTTGCCCGTGCAATTCAGGCAGTAGTTGATAAGAGCGGTGAAGCAGTTCCAGAGGCAGAAGAAAAAGTTGAAGCTCCAAATGAGGAAGCTCCAGCAGCAGAATAATTAAAATTGATACAACAATAATGGAGGTAAATTAAAATGGCATCTGAAAAGATTACAGCTCTCATTGAAGAGATAAAAGTTCTTACAGTTCTTGAGCTTTCTGAGCTCGTTAAGGCTGTTGAAGAAGAATTCGGAGTTTCTGCAGCAGCAGCGGTTGCAGTTGCAGCACCTGTAGCTGGTGGCGCAGCAGCAGCAGAGGAGAAGACAGAGTTTGATGTTATCCTTGCTGAAATTGGCGCAGAGAAGATCAAAGTTATCAAGGCTGTTCGTGAAATCACAGGTCTTGGACTTGGAGATGCAAAAGCAGTTGTTGATGGCGCTCCTAAGACTATTAAAGAAGGCGTTTCTAAAGATGACGCTGACGCAGCAAAAGAAAAGCTTGAAGCTGCAGGCGCAAAAGTTGAGATTAAATAATTCATTTATACACAAAAGTCCTACCCTATTGGGTGGGACTTTTGCATTGTACTCTTTAGGACAAATAACCACCGGCTCTGCCGGTGTGGATAAAAATCTTTAGATACAAGAAAAACCTCCTTTTGATATAATGATGAGGGTTT
>RZYX01000090.1 GCA_009930155.1 Clostridia bacterium
TATCACAATATCTTCAACCGATGTTGTCACAATCTTAAGAGGTTCTGCATTCAGTGGGAATATGCTTAACATAAATGGCAATGTGATTTTTAATTCGCTATTTAACATCACTTTTAATGGAAACAAAAGCAGTGTTGTCACGGGATATAGTGCAATATTTGTTGCCAGCGGAAGCAGTCTTACTCTCAATTCAAAAGTCCTCGTCACTAACAGTCAAAGCACAGGAGCAGGAGCGGGCATCTATGCAAACGGTGAATTAATCTTAAACGGGGCTCAAATTTCTTCAAACATTTCTTCAACTTCGGGCGGTGGCATCTATTCCAGTGGAAAATTGACAATAAATGCTGGAACATTGATATCTCAAAACAGTTCAATAAATGGCGGTGGTGTCTACATCGACGAAAGTGCATCAAGTTTTGTTATGAACGACGGCTCTGTCACAAACAACTCTGCAAGATATGGTGGCGGAATATACTTTGCAAGCAGACTTTCAGGTTTGATTTTAGCAGGAAGCATCAGCAATAATAATAGCACAAGTTCAATAACTCCATATTATTATGGTGGCGGAATTTTTGTCGCTTTAAACAGTGGACTTCTAACTTTTGGCAACAGCACAACTTATGCAACAATCTCATCAAATAAATCTTATTATGGCGGTGGCGTTTATTATCATGGTCATAATGATAGCAACGCGGACTATAACATTCTCATAAATAATGTGAGGATAACTTTAAACGAAGCAACATATGGCGGAGGCATCTGCATTGGAGATAGCACCATATCAGCAGGAAATCACACTGTGAAAATGCTGGGTGGAGAGATCACAACGAACAGAACTTTAACCTACGGCGGTGGGATTTATATCGTTCGTGGAGAGTTTATCATCGAGGGTGGCACGATTGCAGGGAATAAACTCATTTCTGCCACAACCTATAATAATATATATATTACGGCTCAAAATTCGACTAACGTTGGAGTTGTGATAATCTATGGCGGAATTATTGGAACTCAAGACGACAACGGCAAGATTTATATTGCAAAGGATTTGAACATTGCTGGCAAAACGGGCAAACTATGCTTTGGTGGAATTGAAGGCAAATATTTTATATTAAACGACCACATTGACCTTGTTGCGAATGTCTATTTAAGCATAATAAGCGAGATTAATGAGAATAGTTCGGTAATAATAATTGAGCCTCGAAGTTTCCCACAAAACGACTATGACAAATTTCTTGTCGCCACATTTGCAAGCGATGTCATTCCAAGTGACGACATTATCTCTGTCACTGATGATCAAAAAGTGAATTGCCGTTTTAAACTGTATGGACAAGACGTCTATATGACAAAGGCGATCTTCACTCTCACAATTAATCCGGGCGTTGGCATTCTCTCCGACAATGGACTAACAGGATTTAACTACACTGTGGAAGACTCCGTTTGGTTTGTTGAAGTGAACTATTTCACAAATTTGAACGATATCTTTTCAAAGATAAATTATCGAGCGAACAACCGAGATTTCATCAGTTGGAATGGAGTGTTGATAGGGTTGGAAGAAATTATTGACATATCCACTCAAAAGATGCCATACAGCGACTTTACTCTCACGGCAGTGTGGACAGAAGTCTATTATACTCTCACAATAGACCTTAATCACACCAAAGGAAGCACTGCGCAACAAGTGAATTTCAGCACAGAGTCGCCACTTTATCCTTATTATAATTCTTTGGCGAACACACTAACCCTAAAAGTCTTTATAAACGGGCAACTCACAACCACAGGCGAAGATGCTCTGCAAGATGTCATTGGCAGTTTGGAAAACCCATATCTCACAAGAAACGGCTACATTTTCTCATCGTTTAACACCTCACAACTTGGGGGTGATGACGACTATTCTTTTGGAGGCAGTTTTTCAATGCCATCAAGAGACCTCATTCTATATGTTTTGTGGCAACCAAAAGAGTTTACGATTATATATCACACAAACGCTCCAGCCTCAGCCACCGCACAGGTTAACCCAGTAAACGACCAAGAATTGACTTGTGAATATGACAGTTTCATAATAATTTCGTATGATGACGTCTTTTCTCTCACTGGCTGGACATTGTCTTCGTGGAATACACTAGCAAACGGAACAGGCACAACTTTTGTGTTTGGAACAAAATATTCCTTTGCCTACAATGCCAATTCCACACTTGACCTATATGCGATTTGGACGCCAATCACATATACAATCAGTTATGACAGCAACTTTCAATTTGGTGAAGTCACAAACACTTTCAGCGACAACACTGTTTATTCATACGATGAAGAAAGATTGTTGCCATCAGGGAGTTTCACGGCAGTGGGCTACACTCAAACAGGGTGGAGAGATGAACTTAACAATGTTTATGAAATTGCCGGAAATGTTAAAAATCTCACCACACAAAGCAATGCAACTCTCTATGCCATTTGGACAGCAAACATAATAAAAGTTCGCATTCATGAAGACGGAGTGAACAACGCAAGTGTTTATGAAAAAGATTATTACTATAATGATGCAAGCGACAGCAATTTGCCACTCGTCGCAGATATATCAAACCTTGCAAAAGACTTCAAGGTGTTTGGAGGGTGGAGTATAAGTAAATATAGCAATTGGAATTCTGCAACTGCCACATTTGAAGACGGTGACAGCATTTTGAAATATCTTTCTTCAGGCAATCTTGACCTATATCCAATCTGGATTCCTTTCACAGTGAACATTCACTCCAACACGGCAAGCGACGAAGTCGTTTCCTATGAAGTGAATTCTTCTGGAGAAGTGACAATTTTAAAAGCAAGTTTATCTTCAATTTTCACATATTTTGGCTTTGAGATAGATCATCTTTCAAACACTGCAAATATTTTTGAGTCCACAGTGGATTTTGAATTTGTCATTGGGATAACGCAAGTTGCAATGTCTATGTCAGGTGATGACACACTTGACCTGTTTGTTGCTTGGAAAGCAAAGACATATTCTCTTCAATTTGTGGCAGAAGACAACGTTTTTATAGATTTAACCATTGTCAGCAGTCCACAAGGAAACAACGCTTTTGCTGAGGAAAATGCTTTGCAGAGCGTCACTCTTTATGGTGCAAACGACTTGTCTGGCACCTTTGAGGGTTGGTCTTTTGACATTAATCTCACCACTTTTGATGCACAACTTTCGCAAGAATTCATTTTAACAAATGATATTTTAAACAAAGTTAATCATTATCAAACACTTGAAAATAATATCATAGTTTTCTATGCCCTCACTTCAAGCACATACACGGTGACCTATGACTTAAATGCAAACGGACATAATGTCATCACAGCAAGCACCACAAGCATCTTGCCAAACGGCACGAACACAACTTCCACAACTAGCATAAACAACATCACAAACATTGTCTTTGCCGACGCAACTGGCAAAGTTTGGGAGATTGCCGACACTCAAACTGACGATATAAATTCAGTCTATGCCTACTTCCTTGGTTGGTCTGAGGATAGTTCTGCCACGGAGCCAACCTATTTTGCAGGAGGAAAAAGCACATGTCGTTTTGCCACAGATGTCACTCTTTATGCAGTTTGGAAGCAATACACGAACCCATTCTTCTTCACATACATAGGCTCTTCCTTAACAGGTCTTAGCACCATTGGGCGAGATAACCTAAGAAATGATAGTGAGATAATTTTACCTCATCACTCGCTTGTTTTAACAAACGGAGTGGTCACAGTTGGGGACACAATAACTTCAGTCAGTTTTGCAGAAAATGTCAGTTTAAATAAGATAATTTCGCTTGATTTCTCATTGTCAAAAATGGTCACTTCACTTCCAAATCTTGCTTTTGAGAAATTGACGAATTTACAGTCTATTTTGAACCTTCCTTCGTCAGTCAACATTGGCTATGGTGCGTTTGCTTGCGAAAATCTTATTGAAATAACCTTTGATTCCTTTCAAAACAACTATGTTTTCGACAAAAAAGGAAATTTATATCTCGTTTCAGGGAATATTGCGAAACTCCACACTGCCTTTGTTATAGACTCAACTGACGAAAGTTATTTCACATTAAAGAGTGAATTCTCAACGAATGGAATCAACTATTCCGTCACAGAACTTTTGCCATACGCAATTTTTAAAACTTTTTATATTTTTATCACAATTCCAAACTCTGTCACCAAAATTGGACAATTCGCTTTCAAACAAACTCAAAATGTCATCAACCTTAGCGTTCCATTTGTCGGTGAAAGTGAAAATACAAATACTCAACTTTCTTATGTTTTTGGAGATGCACAAAGTGTGCCTGCTTCTTTAAAACAAGTGACAATAACAAATCAAACAGATGTGAAAGCGGGAGCGTTCCAAAATTGTTCAAACATCAGCACAGTAATCTACACAAAAAATATTATTACTGTTGTGAATGACGATGCTTTCAATGGTTGCTCTTCATATCTCATAACAAATAGGAGTGGTGAGATTGATTTTGAAAGTTTAACAACTATTGGCATAAATGCTTTCAAAGACTGCACGCTTATTTCTGGGCAGATAATTTTGTCTAGTGTCAATGAGATTGGAGACAATGCTTTCTCTAGCACTTCAATTCAAACTGTGGAGATAAATAGAAATGCAAATCTTCTCAGCAACACTTCATTTGAAAATGTCACAACTCTTGTGCAAGCAAAAGTCTACAAATTGAATGCCTTTGTCAGTGTTATAAGTGGCACAGGGATTTATAAAAAATCAGACGCGAATTTCAGTGGCGACCAGAAAATATACATCGATTCAATCTTGTTCTCCATTTTGAACAGAACTGAGAATGCAGAATATCTTGAATACAATATAATTGTTGAAGATATGGTGGAACTTTATAATTCTCAAAAAGTGTTTAAGTCATCTTTTAGCACATTAGAGGAAGGTATTTCTAACGCCAGCAGAAATGATATAATCATTATAAAATTTGACATTACTCTTGACAGTAGCATATTAATCAGCAAAAACATAACCATTTTTGGTGCGTATCAAATGATATCTTCCAGCGAAGAGGGAGCAAGCGAATATAACAACAGGGAAATCACTCTCACGTGGAGCCACCTTCTTTTAACAAATGTGTTCAGTATAAACAGTGATGATGTAACTTTTGGTTACTCTGGCGAGTTTAAAACAGGTTATAAAGTTGTTCCTCTAAATCTTATTGGTAACAATAATGTTAACAGTTCCAGTCTATTCTCCGTCTATCAAGGCACTTTGACTTTGTCTGGCAACCTCACAATTTCAAACAACACCGCAAGAGTGGGTGCAGTTGCCTACATTTCAGATGGTGAAGTTATTGTTGATGGTGCAAAAATATATAACAATAAAGCCATAGAACAAAGTGGCTCAACAATAACAGGAAACGGAGGAGTGTTTTATTTACACACCAAATCTTATCTCACAATCAAAAGTGGAGAAATCTATTCAAACTCAGCCACTCGTGGTGGCGTCGCCTATTCCACATTGCACAGTGTGATAACAATTAAAGAGCAAAGCAATGATGATAGTTTAGATATCTATAATAATATAGCCTTAGAAGGTGGAGTGCTATATATTGCCTCGAACATTCTTGATGAGTCTGCATCAAACATAATTGGGAAATCTTCCATCTATTCAAACAAACCTGCGTCTTACACAAATTCATTCGGCGGAGCAGTTTGCATCACAAGTGGAATGTTAAAGATTGAAGACGATGCTCATATTTATGATTGTTCTTCAGGGAATGGCGGTGCGATTGCTGTGAAAAAGGGAATTTTGATTGTCGGCAAATCTCTCATTGGAGGAGAGTCTGCCAGCGGACAAGCAAATCAGGCATATAAATATGACACTTCAAGTGGTGGCAAAGGCGGAGCAATCTACATTGGTGACCAAGGCATCTTGCGTGTTATAACTGGTGCAGTAATATCTCACAACCAAGCCCAATATGGCGGGAATATCTATTTTGCTTCCACTCTCACAGACAATAGTTCTGCTTCAAAAATCTCTGGAGGGACGATTTCCTATGGCAATAGCCTTGTGAGCCTTTCTAACAGCATAAACTATCTTGGAGGAGCAATCTATTGTGCAAGTGGAGTTTTAAGCATCTCAAATGCAACTATTAAAAGAAATCTGGCAGGCTATGGCGGAGCAATCTACACCATAAACACAAAATTAAACATTTCAAATAATGCTTTGATTGATACAAATGATGCAGGAAAAGACGGAGGCGGTTTGTTCATTGCAAAATCATCTTCCAGCAAACTTATAACGCTTGACGGTGCAATTTTCAAAAACAACCTTTCTCAAGGCAACGGTGGAGCAATCGCAGTGACGGGTGACGAAGTTGACATTCTTGCAACTTCAAGTGCCACTTCCATTGGTCTTAAAAATGACACTCTCTATGCTTCAGAAAGATATAAAGGCGGAAACAAAGCAAACTTAAACGGCGGAGGACTTTTCATAGCCGGTTCGGGCAAAGTTAATGTTTTGAGTGCAAGCATAATCTCAAACAACACGGCAACAAACGGTGGTGGAATATATTATTACAATGGCAGTCTAATCTTAAAATCTGCAATTGTGAGAGATAACGAGGCATCTTCAAATGGCGGTGGCATTTATGTTAGCGACGGAAATGGTGACGCCTATAAAATCACCACAATAGTTGAAACTTTTGAAATTTATAACTCCACAACATTTACTCTAAACTCCGCAGAAAATGGCGCAGGAATGTTCCTTGGCGACAGAGAGATTATGATTTCCAGTGCAATTTTCTCGTCAAACACGGCAAAAGATAGTGCTGGGAATGGTCAAAAAGGCAAAGGTGGAGCAATCTTCATTTCAAGCGGAGCAATTTTAACACTTGACGAAGTCTCTGTCACAGGCAACAGATCCACGAACAATTCAAATTCAGTCGCATTTTCGGGCATATATCTTAACAGCACTGCTCAAAACGCCCTAAAAATGACAAACAGCACAAGTCTTAACATTTCAAAAAACGTCATAACAGGGGCAGACTCTTCAAATCCTGTATATCTGATTGAAGGTGCAATAATAATAATTTTGGATATGTTCACAGAAAATTATCCTATAAAAATATATATGGAGCACGAACTTCAACCAAACGAGCAAATTCTTGTTGCAAGGTTTGAAAGTGAAGAATATGCTTCCTCTGCAAAATTTATTGCAAATGAGATTGTGTTTATG
>RZYX01000332.1 GCA_009930155.1 Clostridia bacterium
GCCTCAGATGGCAAAAGATAATTTCGACCAATATTTGTCAACCGACTCGTTAGACGCAAGAGTTTATGTTAACAGGGCCGGAACACGGTTTCCGGGCGATTTATCGGGAGTAATTCAGGATTGCAGCAAAGCGATTGCCCTGGATCCCCAAAATAAAAATGCATACTTTCTGCGTGGACTGGCACACTATGAACTGGGCCAAAAAGAACAGGGGTGCCGGGACTTTGAAAAAGCCATTGAGCTGGGGTTTTCAGTATTGAGAATTGCCGAACAAGAAAGGTGTATCGATTTTTGGTAACATCAATAATGACGATAAACCCAACCGGAACTTTGACTGTGCTTATAGGATTGCGATGCCCTCTAATGATATTGACAAAATAGCTTAAAGTCATGCTAACAATGCTAATATTTTAAAAGAGATAAATTGGTCTTCCCGTTGGATAAGCAAAACAGGGTTGGCAGACATTGCTATGGGCATCCTAACATAAGAATACAGAACCTTTGCCGAGCCCTGCAATCAATAAAGGATAAAACACAACAACAGATCTTAAACTAACAGTGACTTGTTGTACCCCATTATGTAAATCAAAATATTTTTATTAATTTTAGTTATATTTTTATTGTTATTCAATAAATATAAATATATTTGACACATCAAATTAAATCTCAAACATAATGTCAAAGAGCTTTGTATTTAAATCATTGCACATCATCGCCTGGATAATTTTTGTCGGCTTATGCATCGAAGCAGGTGGTCTGATTGTTAATTTTGTTTATAGCCTGTTCAAACCGGATGTTATTGAAAATCTGTACCAAAAGCTTAATCTAAGCAGCATGTACCAGCAGAGCAAATGGGCCTATTTTAGTATGTATAGTTTTGCAATATACATAGCAGTTTTAAAGGCAGTCCTTTTCTACATTGTGATAGAGTTGATTCAAAAATTAGATTTATCAAAGCCATTTAGCAGCTATGCAGCTAAAAAAATTACTCAAATCAGCTACTACACTTTCTCCATTGGAATCTCGAGTTTAATAGCACAACAAGCGGCAAAAAACTTGTCGAAACACGGATATGATATCGACAAGCTTGGTCAATTTTGGGCTGACAGCCAGGCATTTATCCTGATGGCAGCTGTAATTTATGTAATTGCAACTATCTTCCAAAAGGGAGTTGATATTCAAAATGAAAACGATTTAACGATTTAATTTATGCCAATCATTGTAAACTTAGATGTAATGATGGCAAAGCGAAAAATGTCGCTTAATGAGCTGTCAGAAAAAGTTGGATTGACTTTATCGAACCTTTCTATATTAAAAACAGGAAAAGCCAAGGCAATTAGATTCACCACCCTCGATGCAATTTGTAATGCATTAGGTTGTCAGCCGGGTGACATTTTGGAATATGCAAACGACGCACAACAAAACTATGAACCTCCCTCAGGAGATGAATGTAATTAGTTGGTTCACATAGATGG
>RZYX01000333.1 GCA_009930155.1 Clostridia bacterium
CATATATTCCACCGCCACAACTTAATGCCGTATTCCCAATGCTATTTGCCGTGTTGTCACTAACTTTAAGATTGTTAAGGTCAAACGTTCCACCTGCCATATATATGCCTCCACCATTTGAAGCAGAATTGTGGCTAATAATTGTATTTGTTCCCGTCGTGACAAGGCGTCCACTTTCAATATAAATTCCTCCGCCACTACTAGCCGTGTTTGATTTTATTTCCACACCTTGCAACTGCACCCTTCCTTTAATTAAGTCAGTCCCATCAAAATTGGTTGCAATATAAATCATTCCATTGCCAGAAGAATTGTTTGAAATTAAAGAATTTATAAGGTCAAAAGTTGCATATCCAGAAACATAGATAAGCCCGTTCCCCTTTGTTTCACAATCAAAAATTGAAATGTTATTTGCCGTGACGTATCCTCCTAATATGTTAAGAATTGTGCCAGAAGAATTGCCCAAAGCACCCGCAAATTCAATGCTTTCAAGTTCCACATCACCACTTGTTACGTCTATAATGCTATTTGACGATGTTTGAGTGTTTCCATTTTCGTCTTTAAAACTAATGAGGTTAAAGTTGTATAGATTGAAATATGACTCGTCGACAGTTAAAGCAATATTAAACATATCATAGATAGTTCCGTTGTTGAGATTTTTCATAACTGTGCCAATAATTTCCACATCATTTTCAGTTATGTAGCCCGAATTCATTGTGAGTCTATAATCGCCCGAAAGGTCAATTGTTTCTGTTGTCGACATATTATCTTTAAACACAACAATGACACTATCTTTGCCCTCTTCCAACCTTGAAAACGCTGTCTTTATGTCCATAAAATATCTCTTAATGCCGTCTGTAGTTTTTGAAACATTCTTTTCGCCAATGATTACATCAAAACCATCAATAATAAAGCAATATTCTTTGCCATTTTGATCCTCTCCATAGAAAAGTTGTTCGTTTATCATTCTCAAGTCTGTGATTTCATTTGAATATGTTGCAACTATTTCAAGATAGTCATTCCAAAGATAGTCTACTTTAATATCAATAGGGGTGTTTCCGTTATAATTGCCGTCAATATATATGATTGAATTGCCATATAAATAGACAGAATCTATTATGTTCAAACAATTTGAAAGATATGACATTTCCCCGGCTTGTGTCCCTGAACCAATTGTGAAGTTGTGCGTGCGTGATGAATTAATGAAAATTCCGTCGCCTTTATTTGAAGCGGTGTTATCTAAAACATTAGCACTCACAATCGTTACTTTTGCTTTAAATTCCATATAAATTCCGCCACCATTCACGGCTATGTTTTGTGCAATTCTAACCGAATTTGAATCACTCGCACCCAAAAGTAGCACACTATATTCACTGACAAAAATTCCACCACCATTGTTTACAGTTTCCGTTTTACCATTAGAATTTATGTCTATATTTTTTAGAAGTGACAAAGAGGATTTATATATATACATTCC
>RZYX01000334.1 GCA_009930155.1 Clostridia bacterium
GTACTTTTCTATTGGAGCAAGTTACGATGCCTGCTTCCACCATTACCATCCATATGGTGTCGTCCAAACATCAAGGAATATCGGCTTCTTTCGGTCGCTTTTCTTTCGCCGACGAAACTCGACTACAGACGTACTACCGTCAATGAAGCGAATCCCCAATTTCCTGTCTCTCGTAACCAGAGCGCCCTCCAGAATTATTGAGCAAACCGCATCATCAAACTTTATGGAGGCAGCGGGTCCTTCAACTAATTTCCCCAGATACGCACTTATGTTTTGCAGCCGCTCTTCCTTACAGCCGTATTTTTTTCTGTCACAAATTACGCTACCGAAAGCGGTATTCAAGTCCCTTATTATTTTGGGGTGAGTTTTCAAGTACGCCTGAACAGCCAGTAAAAAGTAATTCCTCATATCCCTGTCATAAACGTGCAGAGTTTTACAGTCGCACTTGTAATCGTGCTTGTTATTGCACTTCCATACAAGCATTTCTATTATACAACAGCTTTTTGCTTATTTTGAAAATGCACCTCTAAAATGTCCTTGACTTTGGGTACGGATTACTCCGCTGTTCTTCCTCAATAAGAACTTTACTTGGCTATTTACACCGATTTAAGGTTGTGAAATAATTTTCTAAATGACATAAAAAAGGGCTCTTTCGAGCCCCGTTATAAGTATGTTTATTTACTACCTTACTGATTTCGCTAACATTCTATAAGCCAATTGAGCTTTAATAGCCTTAGTACTATGCGTTGAAAGGTTTCGGTTTAGTTTGCAAAGTTTTTGAGATGTCAACGGCATCCCTCCGCCTAGTAAAGAAGTACCTTTTCGTCTGATGCGCAAAATAAACCACCAATGCCATTCGATTTTTGATGCAAGCAGCCAAAGTTTAATTTTTGTCATGGTTACAACATCCTTTGCATAATACTAGAACATTATGTCATATAACTTTTCCCTCCGTTTTTTATGTTATAGAACATAAATGTTCCGTAATCCACATATAACACATGTCCCATAAAAAAATTTGTTGATTATTGTCTGTTATAATTTAATTCACTCGATTTAGTTAAATTTTTAAGTTTTTTCACAAAAATTACATGATATGTTAGTTTTATGAACATATTTTTTAAATCTCATTACTATCCAATGGACCTATTAACATAGGACCTATATATAGATACGCTCGTAATTTTTATCTGACTTTCCTCGTATTTCAGCCATTCGTCTATTATGTCATTTATTGTCATTGTTGTTACAGGGGGATGAGATGCCAGACGAGTTAGAATCGTCAAGGGACGGGGAGATGTTACGCGAACTAAAGTACCAGTCATAAAGAATTCTCCTTCTATATTATTTAGAAGCTATGTTGAGCTCCTAAATCGGGGCATTAATTTCAAAACATGAACACGGAATACATTATCATATTTATTAATATTATGATTTAGATGTCAAGTACAGCTCTCAAGCAAGGCGTAAGTC
>RZYX01000019.1 GCA_009930155.1 Clostridia bacterium
GAAGGAATAGTAATGCGTGGACCAAACGGTTCTGCCATGTCTGTTCGTTTGCCCAGCGGTGAAATAGAAACAACACCTAAAGAAACAAAACAGTTAAAGGATAAATACAAGATATTAGGGGTTCCGCTTTTGCGAGGTTTTATCGCTTTTATTGAGTCAATGATTTTTGGCTATGGTTGTCTTATGGAGTCAGCAGAAAAATCAGGCTTAAGTGATGATGAAGAGGAAATGTCAAAGTTTGATAAATGGATTAATGATAAGTTTGGCGAGAATATAATGACATTTATCGGAATTATCTCTGTTATTTTGGGCTTTGCATTATCATTTGGTCTTTTTATTTATCTGCCTATCTATGCTGTTGATATGTTTGATAAATATGTAACTGGTAATGTTCTTTCAAATTTGCATCCTTTATTTGAAGGAATTATGAGAATAATTATTTTTATTGCTTATATAGCCGCTGTTTCACAGATGAAGGATATAAAAAGAGTATTTATGTATCATGGTGCAGAGCATAAAACTATTTTTTGTTATGAAAATGGTGAGGAATTAACAGTAGAGAATGTAAAGAAATATATACGTTTTCATCCAAGATGTGGAACAAGCTTTATTTTTGTAATTCTAATAATAGGCATATTATTATCTACAATAGTTGTTATGTTATTCCCTTCAATTGGCGATGTTCGTTGGCTTTGGACTTTAGTAAAATTATTGCTTATGCCAATAATAATGGGAATAGGTTATGAATTTATAAAATATGCAGGAAAAACAGAAAATCTATTTACAAAGATAGTTTCAGCCCCTGGACTTTGGATGCAGCGACTTACAACAAAAGAGCCCACAGATGATATAATAGAAGTTGGAATAGCAGCGCTTAAGGCAGTTATAAATAATGATGAATCACAATTGAATAATACAACAAAAACAGAGCAATTTGAAGATATTCAGCAAGAACAGGATCTAAAGGATGATATAGCAGAATGAATTATTCAGAAGCGTATAGATATGGATTGAAAAAGCTCAAAGATAGTGGCATAGATAATGCAGAATTTGATAATCGTATGATTTTTGAAAATTGCTTTGGGCTTGATAGAATACAGCTTGCAATAAAGAGCGAACAACAAGCACAAAAGGATAATGAAGACAAGTTTTTAAACGATTTAGATGCAAGGATAAGTGGTGAACCACTTCAATATATTCTTGGCCTTTGGGAGTTTATGGGTTTAGATTTCTATGTTGGTAAAGGGGTTCTTATTCCAAGGGAAGAGACAGAACTTTTAGTTCGTGAAGTGAACAGAGAACTTAAAAAAAGTAGTGATGAAAAAATCATATTTGACCTTTGTTCAGGCAGTGGATGTGTAGGAATATCTATCGCAAAACTTTGTGAAAATTGCAAAGTATATTTAATTGAAAAATCAAAGGATGCAATTAAATATCTTGAAAAAAATGTGGCTAAAAATAATTTATCAAATATAACGATTGTCGAAGGAGACATAACAAAAGGTTTTGAATATTTTAATTTACCACAGCCAAATATAATTATTTCAAACCCACCATATATAAAATCACAGGATATAAAACAACTTCAAAATGAGGTTAAAAGGGAGCCAATAATGGCTCTTGACGGTGGCAATGATGGCTTAGATTTTTATAGGATATTGGCACAAAAATGGATGCCTTTTATTTTAGAAAATGGAATGATAGCTGTAGAAATAGGGGATGGTCAAGCAGATGAGGTTTGCATGATATTCTCACAGATATTTTCTAAAATTACAAAAAAACAAGATTTTAGTGAAATTATGCGTGTTGTCATAGCAAGAAAATAGAAAAAACACATTTAATTTCTATTTATATATTGACGATTAACATATTTTACTGTAATCTTTTAGTGATATAGATTTTATCGGACGAATTATTATTTTAATTTTGATTTAGTATATCCATATATTTGACTGCACAAAATATTGTGGTTTAATGATACATTTACTAGTGCAGAGAATGGTGTGAAACAATGCTTTTAACTGCAATAAGATCAGGTAATATGCTAACTGTTTTAATCAGTTTAGCAGCTTCGGCATTTGTTATTTTTTGTACTTTACCAATTCATGAGTTTGCTCACGCTTTTGCAGCAAACAAGCTTGGTGATAATACAGCAAAGCTTCAAGGTAGACTAACAATTAACCCTATGGCACACATTGACCCATTTGGTGCAATTATGCTTGCCTTGGTTGGTTTTGGTTGGGCTCGTCCAGTACCAATAAATGAACGAAATTTTAAAAATAGAAAAGCTGGTGTGGCAATTACTTCACTTGCAGGTCCAGTTGCAAATATTATTATGGCAATTGTTATGTTGCTTATTGCTAATATTGTCGCTACATTTGGTGGTATTACAATAAGTGTGTTTGCACAATCAGTTTATTTTTTCTTTTATTTTGCTGCAAATATAAATGTTATGTTAGCTGTATTTAACCTTTTACCGATACCACCACTTGATGGTTATCGAATTATGTCTGTTTTTTTACCACGAGATATATACTATAAGGTAATGCAATACGAGCACTATATTATGATTGGTGTTATGGTATTATTGTTTACAGGAGCGCTTACAATGCCGCTGACTTATCTTTCGGGCTGGGTATTTGAACTTCTTTTAAAACTCACAAATTTGCCTTTTAAGGTATTTTAAAAGGGATTGTTGAAATGAAAAAAATCTCTTATAAGATAGATGTGTTTGAAGGTCCTATGGACTTACTTTTGCATTTAATCAATAAGCATAAGCTTAATATAAACGATATTCCGATTTTTGAGCTTGTCGAACAATATACAGGATATGTTCGTCAAATGCAGAAATGTGATATGAATATAGCAAGTGAATTTCTTGAAATGGCAGCAAGATTAGTATATATAAAAACTATTTCACTTCTTCCTGTTCATGATGAAGCGGATGTTTTAAAGTCAGAACTTGCTGGAGAACTGCTTGAGTATAGGGACTGTCAAATTATGGCGGGTGAGCTTGAGAAGATTGCTTTGGGTTTTGATTTGATTTCAAAAACACCCGAGGAGCAAGAAAGGGATATGACTTATAATTGTCTTCATGAGCCACAAGAGATTTTGGCTGCTTATCTATCTGCAGTGGGAAAGGGCCAGCGTAAATTACCTCCTCCTATTGAAGCTTTTACAGGTATAGTTTCTAAAAAATTAGTATCTGTATCCTCAAAAATAATGTTTGTGCTTCGCAGATTACTGAAAAATAAAAGCCAGAGCATTGATTCTCTTTTTGAAGCTGCAGAAAGTCGCTCAGATATGGTGGCAACTTTTCTTGCAGTGCTTGAGCTTTTAAAGGCAAAAAGAGTTACAGTAAGTGGAGAGGGCACAGGAATGATTGTCGAATTATCCAAAGGAGCTGAAGTCCTTGAACGCAAGTAAATTGCAGGCAACTATAGAGGCGATACTCTTTGCTGCAGGTGAT
This sequence comes from Clostridia bacterium, assembly GCA_009930155.1. The sequence goes on from RZYX01000019.1 coordinate 3,470, forward strand.
CCTATACATATAAAAAAACTTGCAGAAATAATGCAATTGGATATTGATGAGACACAGCAGATTTTGCTTAATCTTGGAGCTCAACTTGATGAAAAACACAGTGGAATTTGTCTTGTAAAAATGCAAGATAAATATCAGCTTTGCACACGCAAAGAATTTGCACAGCAGGTTCGAGCAGTGTTAGATATAAGGCGAAATACGCCATTGTCACAAGCTGCATTTGAAGTTTTGGCTGTTGTAGTTTATAATCAACCAGTAACCAAATCTTTTGTAGAGCAAGTCAGAGGAGTTGACTGTTCAGGAGTAATGGCAACACTTTGCCAAAAAGGTTTAATAGAAGAAAAGGGCAGAATGGATTTGCCAGGCAGGCCACTACTTTATGGAACTACACCAGAATTTTTGAGGTGTTTTTGCATATCTTCTCTTGATGAACTTCCTCCATTACCACAGCCTGAAATGGCAGAAATGAAGGAGCCCGAATTAACTGAAGAAAACGATGAAAGTGTTTAGCAGTGCTCTTAACAAGGTTTTTATATATTATTCATTAAAACAGAGGGAGGTGTTGATTATTGATTGTACTTAAAATAATTGGCTGGATTATACTTATATTTTTAGCCCTTCAACTTTTGTTGCTTATCATTACTTCATTATTATTGACAGTTAAGGTAACTCTTGGACTGGACTTTGGAGAAAATGGAACAAAAGTTAAGCTAAAGTGGGGATTTTTTAAAATTAACCTTTATCCCGAACAATTTACTCCAGAAAGAATTGAGTGGTATAAATCAAAATTAAAACCTTTTATTGTAAGAATAAAAGCTAGAAAACAAAATAAAAACACTGAAAAAAAAGTAGAACAACCAAAAGAAAAAATGGACATTGATGAAATTTGGGCAAAAATAAAAGCCTTTGATTTTGAAGGTGCATATGCAAAGGCAAAGGATATGTTTGAAAAGCTCGGAGGTTTTGGAGGCACAATAGAGATATTACAATACATTGCCTCAAAAACAAAGGTTATGTTCACTAAGGTTTTAAAGCACATCGTAATCAAGGAACTTTTTGTTGACTTAACTGTAGCAGGTAATGATGCGGCAGATACCGCAATGAATTATGGAAAAACTTGTGCTGCTGTATTCCCGGCACTCGGAACAATCTGTACAAACATGAAGGTTAGGGAGTATAATGTTGATATTAATCCAGATTTTATAGCCAAAAAAAATAACGGTGATCTTCATACAGTAATAGCTTTTAGACCAATATTTATACTAATGGCATTAACTGGTTTTGGTACAAAAATAATAAACAAGATTATTTTTAAACTGCTTTTTTCACATGGTAAGAGCAATGAAAATATAAAAGAAGAACAAAAATTAAAAATATAATTAGGTGGTGCTTAAAATGAAAGAACAAACATCAGCAGCAGGACTCCTTGGAACAACAATTGAAAAAGTTAGAGATTTGGTAGATGTCAGCACAATAATTGGTGAGCCAGTATATACAGAAGCAGGACTTACAATAATTCCTGTATCAAAGGTTACATATGGCTTTGCAAGTGGCGGCACAGACCTTCCAACAAAGGGCAATAAAGAACTTTTTGGCGGCGGCGGCGGTGCAGGAGTTACAATAACCCCTGTAGCATTTTTACTCATAAGTAATGGTGAAGTTACAATTAAGCATATAACCGCTTATGATAATGCAGCTGAGAGAATGGTTAGCCTTGTTCCAGATATGTTTGATAAAGTTACAGGTCTTATTAATAAAACTAAGAATGACCTTAATAAATAATTTTAATAATTTTTTAGCAACCGCCTGCATATTTATTTAAAAATGGCAGGTGGTTGTTTTGTTGATTAAAATAATTTTATCTTTATTTCTAGCTGTGTGCAGCATCTTTTTATCTATAGATGCTAGTGCACTAGATGTTTCTGCAAAATCTGCAGCACTTATTGAAACGAGCAGCAAAGAAATTTTGTATGGTAAAAATGAAAATGATAAGTTGCCAATGGCAAGTACCACAAAAATAATGACATCATTATTAACGCTTGAATCAGGCATAAAAAATGATGCAATTATAGTAAACGAAGATATGTTAAAGGTTGAAGGTACATCAATGGGGCTTTTGCCAGGTGACTCTGTTGCGTTAAAAGACCTAGTTTATGGTATGCTTTTGGCATCAGGTAATGATGCTGCAAATGTTGCGGCAATTACAGTTGGTGGTGGAGATTTAGAAAAATTTGCACTGCTTATGAATGAAAGAGCACAGCAAATTGGAATGAAAAATACAAACTTTGTAACACCATCAGGTCTTGATGAGGAAGGTCATTATTCAACAGCGTATGATATGGCAATTTTGGGAGCAACAGCAATATCAAATCCAGAGTTTAGATCAATTTGTTCTTCTAAAAGTGTTCGTATAAGCTATGGTAATCCACCTTATCTAAGAACATTAACAAATCATAATCGGTTGTTAAATACCTATGATTCTGCAATAGGTATAAAAACAGGATTCACTAAGAAGAGTGGTAGATGTCTTGTTTCTGCAGCTGAAAAAGATGGTGTAACGCTTGTTGCAGTTACTTTAAACGCACCAAATGATTGGGCTGACCATATAAAAATGTTTGATTATGGATTTTCTCAGTATAAAAGTGTTGATCTTGATTCAGACCTTTCTAATGTTTTTCTTAATGTAGTTGGTGCAAAAGATTGTAAAGTTGCTTTACAATGTGCATCGCAACCACAAGTAACTCTTAAAATAGCTCAGAGTGAACAGGTAGTTCGTATAATTGAATTATCTCACTTTGAATATGCTCCGATAAATCAGGGAAAAATAGTTGGTAAGGCTAGTTATTATATTGAAGATGAGTTGGTGTGTGAAACACCAATAATTACGGCACAGGCTGTTGATTCAAATATAAAAATATTAGAAAATAAACAACCAATAAAAAAAGAGAAGAAATCTTTTATAAAGAATTTTTTTGAAAAGTTTAAGAAATGAGGAATTAAAATGACTGATGGGACAATCAGGCTGCAAAAATATCTTGCAGAATGTGGTATAGCATCAAGACGCAAGTCAGAAGAACTTATTGAACAGGGCAAGGTAAAAGTAAACGGAGTAAAGGCAAAGATAGGCGACAAAATAAATCCCAAAAAAGACATGGTTTTTGTTGATGGAAGAAAAATTACTAAAGATAAAACAAAGCATTATATCATGCTTTATAAGCCAAGGGGATTTATAACCACAATGAGCGATGAAATGGGAAGAAAATGTGTTGCAGAGCTTATTGCCGATGTAGACACAAGAATTTATCCCATAGGCCGTCTTGATAGAGAGTCTGAGGGACTTTTGCTGTTTACTAATGATGGTGAATTTGCAAACGCAATGACACATCCTACAAAGCATGTTCCAAAGACATACAGAGTAACAATAAGACCCGATATAACAGATGATCAAATTACAAAGATGATGACAGGTATGATGATTGATGGTAAAAAGACAATGCCTGCTGATGTAAAAGTGCTTACAAAAGAGCCAAACAGAGTTGTAATTGAAATTATTATCTGTGAGGGTAGAAATAGGCAGATAAGAAAAATGTGTGAAGAGCTTGGTTTAGATGTTGCAAGGCTTAAGCGTACAGCAATAGGCACAGTTAAGCTTGGTATGCTTCCGCAAGGTAAGCATAGAGAACTAACAGATGAGGAAATTAAAAGGCTTATGAACGCTTCAGCAATGAATAAAAAGAATGGAGCGTGAGGATTGTGTTTAGCTTTAAAACTATTTCAAAGATTGAATCAGATAAATTATTTGAGCAAAATGCAATAAATGTAACCGATACATCTATGGCTGTTGTTGCAGTTAACAGTGAAGATAATGAGAATTATGGGTTTTGTTTGTTCGATTACAAAGATTTAACTGCAACTATTTTAGCTCTTGAATACAGTAAAAAATTTCACTTTATGTCTGAAGGTATTGTTAAAGCTGCACTTAATTATGCTGCAAATAGAGGAGCATATATAGCTGAAAGTAGCAATATGTCAATCAATAAAGAACTTATTGATTTGGGCTTTATCCAAAATGGGAAATTATTAACAGCAGAGATACCAAAAATAATGGTTGGCAAGTGCTGTTCATGTAATCAACAACAAAATTAAAACAATTTGACAAAACTCTATAAAAGTTGTTAAAATATATGTTGCAATACAAGTAAAGACGCAGTATGCAAAAAACTTGTAATTAAGGAGAATTTAATAAGATGGTAAAAAGTATGACGGGATATGGTCGTGCTAGTGCTGAAATTGACTCTATGATGATAACGGTAGAGATTAAAAGTGTTAATCATCGTTATTTTGAGCTTAATTCAAGAATTCCAAGAGTATATGGATTTCTTGATGAAAAAGTAAAAAGCTTTTTACAGGGTGTTATTTCGCGTGGTAAGATAGAATGTTATATACAGATTGATGCACTTGATAATGATGATGTGATAGTAAAAGTTAATCATTCTCTTGCAAGTGGTTACATTACGGCATTTAATGAACTTGCAGAAAGATATGACATAAGAAATGATATTTCAGTTTCTTCTCTCACAAGATACAGCGATATTTTATCTGTTCATAAAGAACAGGCTGATGAGGAAAAAATATGGTCAGTAGTTAAAATGGTTTTACAGAATGCTGCTGATTCATTTATAAAGATGAGAGAAAAAGAGGGAGAAAAGCTTAAAGCCGATATTTTAGGCAGAGCAGACACAATTTTAGAAGAGGTAAAATTTGTTGAACAGCGTTCTCCTGAAACAGTAAAAGAGTACAATCAAAAGCTTGAAGCAAGAATAAAAGAGCTTGTTGCAGATGCTCATGTTGATGAGCAGAGATTACTTACTGAGGCTGCAATCTTTGCAGATAAAACAGCAGTTGATGAAGAGACAGTTCGCTTGCGTAGCCATATAGAGCAGCTTAATGCAATGTTTGATGATGATGTAGCAATTGGTAGAAAAATGGACTTCTTGATTCAAGAAATCAATCGTGAGGCAAACACAATTGGCTCAAAAGCACAGGATGTTGAAATAGCACGAAAAGTGCTCAATATCAAGGCAGAGGTTGAAAAAATCCGAGAACAGGTACAGAATATAGAATAATTCTCTGGGGGAAGTTTCATGAAACTTATCAATATTGGATTTGGAAATATGATAAATGCGAACAGGCTTGTTGCAATTGTCAGCCCTGAATCCGCACCTATAAAAAGAATTATCCAGGATTGCAAAGAGAGAGGCACTTTAATAGATGCAACCCATGGACGAAGAACAAGAGCTGTAATAATTACGGACAGCGATCATGTAATTTTAACTTATCTGCAATCAGAAACAGTGGCAAATCGCTTAAATGATGACGATGATACCATTGGAGAGGAGGCAGATGATGAATAATAAAGGTGTATTACTTATTCTTTCAGGACCTTCAGGTTCAGGAAAAGATACAGTACTTGAAGAACTTTTAAAGCTTGATAGCGAAATTGTTGTTTCTATGTCTGTTACAACTAGAAAACCGAGAAAAGGCGAGATTAACGGGGAACATTACATATTTGTTTCTGTTGATGAGTTTGAAAATAATATTGTAAGCGGAAAAATGATAGAATATGTAAAATATGGGGAAAACTATTATGGAACACCCAAAGATCCTATTGACAAGTGGCTTGCAGAAGGTAAAACAGTTATATTGAGAATAGAGGTTCAGGGTGCAGATAGGATAAGAGAAATTTTCCCTGGAGTTATTAGTGTATTCCTTATGCCACCATCAGTTCAGGCTTTGCATAAAAGGCTTAAAGGCAGAGGCTCCGAAGATGATAGTTCTATAAAACGCAGAATGGAAATAGCAAAAGATGAAATGATTCGAGCTTCTGATTATGATTATATAGTAGTTAATGATAGATTAGAGGAAGCAGTAAATTATACTTTAGATGTTATACGCAGACACAGATAAACCTAAAAGTAATTTATTTTTAACATTTAGTTAATTTGAAGTACACAAATTATAATTAATATAAATATATAAAGTGAAAGGTTGATAATTTATATGCTAAATCCAGATTTAAGAGGGGTTTTAACAAACCATGTAAGCCGTTATTCATTAGTAACAGCAACAGCAAAAAGAGCTAGAGATATATCACAAAAGATTGAGGATGACAAGGCAATTGTTATTGAAAAGCCTGTAACACTCGCACTTGAGGAAATTTTGAATGGTGACTATTATATAGTAGAGCCAGAAGAAATCAGAAATATATAACTTTTAGTTCTGCTGAGTTTTAACTAACTCTTTTTTATTTCAACTAATCGCTTAACGGAGGTTATTCTCCATGCAAGAGGTCAACATAGCTTCTGTAGCTGTGGAAAATGTTGCTTATCATTTTGATAAGGCTTATGACTATATTGTTCCTGATGAACTATCTGAAATAGTTCAAAGAGGTAGTAGGGTTATGGTGTCCTTTGGAAATGGTACAGCAAAGCGACAAGGTATAGTTATGGATTTGTCGCAAGCACAACCTAAAAAGAGAATGAAAAATATTTCAGCGGTGCTTGATAAGGCACCGCTTGTCAGTAATGAGATGCTTGATCTTGCAGTCTATTTAAAAGAGAGAACATTTTGTACTCTTTTTGAAGCCGTAAAGTTAACTTTGCCAACAGGGATAAATTTAAAGACAACTATTTCTTTTATTGCTTTACCAAATTTAGAGCAAGCAGAGGTTTTGCAACTTAAATCAGATGAAAGACAGGTGCTTGAGTACCTTATAAACAAGCGTATATATGTTAAAAAGCAAAAGGTAATTGAAGATTTAGGTCTTAATCAAACCACTGATGTTCTGGAAAGATTGCTAAAAAAAGAATTGGTTTTTCGTAATTATGATGCTGTTAGAAATATAAATGATGCTTCTGTAAGAATGATGCGGATTGTTATGGAAGGTCAACAGCTTGAAGAATCGATTGCAAGACTTACTAAAAAACAAAAAAGTGTTACTGATTTGCTGTGTGAGGTTGGAAGTGCATCCGTAAAAGAGATTTGTTATTTTACTGGAGTTACTCCTGCTGTTGTAAATGCAGTTGAAAGCAAGGGCATTGCAGAGTTTTTTGAACATGAGATTTTAAGGAATCCATATGAATCAAAAAAAGTAACAGATAATTCTGAAATAAAGCTTACCGATGAGCAACAAAAAGCTTATCTTAATTTACTTAATCAATATAAGTTGGACAAAGGTAGTGTGTCCTTACTGTTTGGAATAACAGGAAGTGGCAAAACTCAAGTTTTTATGAAGTTAATTGATGAAGTTTCACAAAGTGGCAAAGGTGTAATTGTAATGGTTCCCGAGATTTCGCTTACACCTCAAACTCTTAGTGCATTTCATGCACGATATGGTGAAAAGGTTGCCGTGTTTCACAGTGGTCTTTCACTTGGTGAGAGAATGGATGAATGGAAGCGTGTTAAGAGTGGACAAGCTAAAATAGTTGTTGGTACTCGTTCGGCGGTCTTTGCGCCCTTTGACGATATTGGACTTATAATAATGGATGAGGAACAGGAACATACATATAAATCTGAGGCATCACCACGATATCATGCAAGAGATGTTGCAAAGTTTAGATGTGCAAAAAATAATGCATTACTAATCCTAGCATCTGCCACTCCAAGTTTTGAAACATATACAGCAGCACAGCAAGGTAGATATTCATTAAATGTACTAAAAAATCGCTATGGCAATGCTGTTTTGCCACAAGTTATAATAGTTGATATGTGTAAACAGAGAGCAAATGGAAATAAATCAGAAATAAGCACAGAACTTTATAATAAGCTTTGTGAAAATATAAAGGAAAATCATCAATCAATCCTTTTAATGAATCGAAGAGGTTATAATACATTCGTATCATGTGAATCATGCGGTGCAGTTGTAACGTGTCCTAATTGCAGTATTTCGATGACCTATCACAGTGCAAATGGTAGGCTTATGTGCCACTATTGCGGACATTCACAGCCCTTTACGGAAGAATGTGAAAGCTGTGGTGATAACAATGTACGTTACTCTGGTGCAGGAACTCAAAGAGTTGAGGATGAACTTAATGAGCTTATTCCAGAAGCACGAATTTTAAGAATGGATACAGACACCACAATGAAACGCTTTTCTCATGAGAAAAAGCTTGCTGAATTTGCTAATGGTGATTATGATATTATGCTTGGTACACAGATGGTGGCAAAGGGACTGGATTTTGAAAATGTTACACTTGTTGGAGTTTTATCGGCAGACCAACAGCTTTATAACGATGATTTTAAGAGTATGGAGCGAACTTTTGATTTACTTACGCAGGTTGTTGGACGTTCGGGCAGAGGTAAGCACGAGGGTAAAGCAATAATTCAGACAATTGTACCTGAAAATGAAGTTATAAGTCTTGCCGCAAAACAAGATTACGAAGATTTTTATAATACAGAAATGAAAATAAGAAAAGCAATGATATATCCTCCATATTGTGACTTGTGTTCTTTGGGCTTTTCTGGAAAAAGAGAGATGCAGGTAAGAGCGGCATCAAAAGTATTTTTAGATAATTTAAAGCAAAAGATGCAAGGTGAATATAAAGAAGAAAAAATAATAGTTCTTGGACCAATGCCAAGCAGAGTTGCAAGAGTGAATAATAAATACAAATATAGAATTATAATAAAGTGTAAAAATTCAGCAAGGTTTAGGAACCTTGTTTCTGAACTTTTAATAGATTTTGGTACTGATAGTAGATTTAAAGAGATAACAGCTTTTGCGGATATTAACCCTGAAAGCATATTTTAAAATAGTAATAATGAAAGGATAATTACAAATGGCACTTAGAAATATAATTACAATAGAAGATGCAATTTTAAAGAAAAAGAGCAGACTAGTTGAGGCGTTTGATGATAGACTTGTTCAGTTGCTTGATGATATGTCAGAGACAATGTATAAAGAAGAAGGATGCGGGCTTGCAGCGGTTCAGGTTGGTGTGCTTCGCAGGGTAGTTATTGTTGATGTTGGCGACGGGCTACTGGAACTTATAAATCCTGAAATAATATCTCAAGAGGGTGAGCAAAACGAACCAGAAGGTTGTTTGTCTTTACCAGGAGAAAGCGGAATAACATCTAGACCTGCAACAGTGAAAATAAAAGCTCAAAATAGAAATGGACAGTGGTGTGTTTATAAAGGCGAAGAATTAAAGGCTCGTTGTTTCTGCCATGAAATTGACCATTTGGACGGAATAATATTTACAGATAGATTAAAAGAGATTAAAACTGAGGTGTAGTATTTGAAGATTGTATTTATGGGTACACCAGAATTTGCTGTGCCATGTATAAAGAAAATTATAAGTGACGGTCATGATGTGTTAGGAGTTTTTACACAGCCTGACAAACCAAAGGGTAGAGGATATACACTTACTCCACCACCTGTAAAGGTAACTGCACTTGAAAATAATATTCCTGTATATCAACCATCAACTTTAAAAGATGGTGAAGCACTAAATATATTAAAAACTCTTAATCCACAACTTATAATTGTAGTTGCTTACGGTAAAATTTTACCGAAAGATATTTTGGATTTGCCACAATATGGATGTGTAAATATTCATGCATCTGTTTTGCCAAAATATAGAGGAGCAGCACCAATTCAGTGGTCCGTAATCAATGGTGACAAGCAAACTGGCGTTACATCAATGTATATGGAACAAGGGCTTGACACAGGAGATATGTTAATTACAGAAACGTTAGAAATTGGAGAAAATGAAACGGCAGGAGAGCTTCATGATAGGCTTTCAATTCTTGGTGCAGATGTTCTTTCACAAACAATCATAAAAATAAAAAATGGTGAATTAATAAGAAGAAAACAAGATGATAATCTTTCAACATATTCTCCTATGCTAGACAAATCACTTTGTCCAATAAATTGGAATGAAAGTGCACAAACAATTCATAATAAGATAAGAGGACTTTCTCCGTGGCCTGTTGCAACGGCAAATTTTGAAGATAAAATTTTAAAAATTCATTCATCGGTGCTTGTAGATGGAATTTATTCAAAACCTGGAGAAGTAATTTTATCTGACAATAGGCTTATAGTATGTTGTGGTGATGGAAAATGCATAGAGATTTTACAGATTCAAGCACAAGGTTCAAAGCGTATGTCAGCACAGGATTTTTTAAGGGGACACAAAATAGAAAAAGGAACATTATTAAAATAAAATAAGGGGTGACATATAATGCCATTATATTATAATTTGGATGTTTATTATTTAATACTTGTGGTACCTGCTTTTATATTTGCACTTATAGCACAATCTAGGGTTAAATCAACATTTTCTGCATATTCTCATCAGAGAAGCCAAAGAGGACTTACAGGTCAGCAAGCAGCAAGACAAGTGCTTTCTTATTATGGGATAAACGATGTTGAAATTGAAATGGTAAGCGGGAATTTAACCGACCATTATGACCCAAGGGATAATGTAATAAGACTTTCAGAAGATGTTTATTCAAGTTCATCAATAGCATCAATCGGAGTTGCGTGTCATGAGGCAGGGCATGCAGCACAGCATGCACAAGGGTATGTACCGATAAAAATTAGAAATGCAATACTGCCCGTATGTAACATTGGTTCAAAAATTGGTATTCCGCTTGCAGTAATTGGGCTTATCTTTAACTCACAGCCATTTGTATCAATAGGGCTTATCTTTTATGCTTTTGTTGCTGTTTTTCAGTTTGCAACTTTACCTGTTGAATTTAATGCAAGTAGCAGAGCAATTAAAGTTATAGATGAAACAGGAATACTTTCAGATGAAGAAGCAACTGGAGCAAAAAGTGTTCTTAGAGCTGCCGCAATGACTTATGTTGCAGCACTTGCAGTTTCAATTGCAAACCTTTTAAGGTTATTTTTACTTTCAAATAGAAGGGATTAATTTATGAAACCAGCAAGACAGGTAGCGTTTGAAATTCTTATAAAAGTTCACAGGGATAGTGCCTATTCAAATCTTGTAATAGATTCTAAACTTAATGATAATGAAATAAGCTTAAAGGACAAATCACTTGTAACAGCAATAGTTTATGGTGTACTTGAACGCAAAATAACGCTTGATTTTATTATATCTCTTTATCTTAAACAGTCATTAAAAAAATTAAAGCCCGAGGTTTTAACAATTTTAAGAATAGGCGTATATCAATTATTATTTATGGATAAAATACCGAATTCAGCTGCAATTAATGAGAGTGTAAATATTGCAAAAAGAAATGGCTGTGCATTTGCAAGTGGGCTTATAAATGCAGTGCTTAGAAAAGTATCAAGCAATGGATTTTCTCTTCCTAACTATGATGATGATAAAGTGCTGTTTTATAGCGTAAAATATTCTTGTCCAACTACGCTTGTGGATTTGTGGATTAATGCATATGGAGAAGATAATGCCAAGCAGATTATGCATGCATCAATCGGTGCTGCACCTACAGTTATAAGGGTAAACACTCTAAAAACCACAACAAATGAATTAATTGAGATTTTAAATGAACAGGGAATACAAGCGACAATCTGTAACGATATTGAGAATGCAATAGTTATAGGAAAAGTTGGCGCAGTGGAAAGCATAAAGGCATATAAAGACGGGCTTTTTTATGTACAAGACACAGCTTCACAAATTTGTTGTAAAGCGCTGGGTACAAAGCCAGGCGAAACAGTTTTTGACCTTTGTTCAGCACCAGGTGGTAAAAGCTTTACAATTGCACAATATATGAATAATACCGGTTCTCTTCATTCTTTTGATATTTATCCTGCTAGAATAAATTTGATTTCAGAAGGTGCAAAAAGGCTCGGAATATCAATTATTAAAGCAGGTGTTTCAGATGCATCTGTGTTTAATGAAAGCATAGGATTTGCTGATAAAGTTTTGTGTGATGTACCTTGCTCAGGGCTTGGAATAATCAGAAGAAAACCAGAAATAAGATATAAATCTTTAGAAAATATTGACAATTTGCATAACATACAGTACGATATACTGCGAACTGCTTCAAGATATGTAAAACAGGGTGGCACACTTCTTTATTCTACCTGTTCTCTTAACCCAAATGAAAATGATAAAATCTGTGATAGATTTTTAAAAGAACATAAGCAGTTTAAAGCAGTAAGACCATTGCCAAATATTAAATCTTATAACGATGATTCTAGCTATTTAACGCTTATGCCACATATAAATAATTCAGATGGCTTTTTTATAGCTACTTTTATTAGAACGGAGTGAAAGTTTGAGTAAGGCGGATATTAGATCAATGACCATTGATGAACTAAAACAGGCTATCGAGGAATTGGGGCAGCCTAAGTTTCGTGCAGGTCAAATATATTCGTGGCTTCATCAAAAAAATGTTCAAAGCTTTGATGAAATGACAAACTTATCAAAGGATTTACGGCAGCTAATTGATGAAAACTTTGAACTTTTAAACTGTACTATTGAAAAGAAACTTATATCCGAGTATAATAATACAGTCAAATATCTATTTAAGCTTAATGATGGTGAATATATTGAGTCTGTTGTAATGGAATATAAGTATGGTTATACTATATGTATTTCAACACAGGTTGGCTGTAAAATGAAATGTTCTTTTTGTGCATCTGCACTTGACGGATTTTGTAGAAATCTAACTTCGTCTGAAATGCTTGCACAAATTTACACAGCACAAAGAGATATGAATATTCGTATCTCTCATGTCGTATTGATGGGTATGGGAGAACCGCTTGATAATTTTGATAATGTAATGCGATTTTTTAAGCTCATCACAAATGAGCAAGGTGCAAACATAGGTGCAAGGCATATTTCTCTTTCTACTTGTGGTATAGTACCTCAGATTTATAAATTACAAGAACAAAAGCTTCAGCTTACCCTTTCTGTATCTTTGCATGCACCTAGCGATAAAATCCGCTCAAAGATAATGCCAGTTAATCTTAAGTGGGGTGTTGATGAACTACTTAATGCTTGTCGTAGTTATATTAATGTAACTTCAAGAAGAATATCATTTGAATACGCAATGATAAGTGGTGTTAATGATACAGACGAATGTGCAAAACTACTTGCGAAAAAATTAAAAGGCATGTTGTGCCATGTTAATCTTATTCCTGCAAACGAAGTAAAAGAAAATGACTATGTTAGAAGTACTAATGAGCGTCTTTTAGCATTTTCAAAGATTCTTGAAAGCAAAGGAATAACAGTAACCGTTCGTCGCAGTATGGGTAGCGATATAGACGCATCTTGCGGTCAACTTCGTAGAGGTTACGAAAAGGGAGTGAACAGCATTGAAAATAGTTGCCAAAACTGATATAGGCAAAGTTCGAAGTTCAAATCAGGATTCATATGCAGCGGGCGAACTGCCAAACGGAGTTGCTTGGGCAGTCGTGTGTGATGGTATGGGTGGAAATGCTGGCGGAAACATTGCAAGTTCAACTGCCGCAAAGATGATTTCAGAGCAAATCACCTCTTCTTACAGGGATGGAATGAGTACATCTTCGATCAAAAATATATTAGTAACAGCTATAACAAATGCAAATATAAACATTTTTGACATGTCCCAAGCAAATGAAGAATTAAAGGGAATGGGAACTACTGTTATTGCAGCAATTATAATAAACAATACAGTTTGTATTGCACATGCAGGAGATAGTAGGGCTTATCTTATATCAAACAATGATATAACACAGCTAACTAAAGATCATTCTGTTGTTCAAGCTATGGTAGAAACTGGCAAGCTTACTCCAGCCGAAGCTAAAGTTCATCCAAGAAAAAACTTGATTACTCGTGCACTTGGTGTTGATGAAAATATTCAAGTTGATTTTTGTGAGGAATTTATTAGCAATGACGAATTTTTATTGATGTGCACTGACGGCCTTACAAATTATATTGAGGTCGATGACATATATAATTTAACAAGAGGCGGTAAGTATTATGAGTTTGCCGACAAACTTGTTGAACTTGCAAACAACAATGGTGGTGGAGATAATATAACCGTTGTTGTAATTGCATACTAACATCCTTCGAAACAGAATGGAGAGTGCAAATTTATGGATAGTTATGTTGGAAAAAGGCTTGACGGTCGTTATGAAATAAGAGAGATTATCGGCGTCGGTGGTATGGCAGTTGTTTATAAGGCGTACGATAATATTGACGACCGCATAGTAGCAGTAAAGATTTTAAAAGAAGAATTTCTTGCAAACGAGGAATTTCGCAGACGCTTTAAAAATGAATCAAAAGCTATTGCAGTGCTTTCTCATCCTAACATCGTAAAGGTTTATGATGTTAGCTTTGGAGATAGATTGCAGTATATTGTAATGGAATATATTGAAGGAATAACTTTAAAAGAGTATATTGAGCAACAAAAGGTAATTAACTGGAAAGAATCAGTTCATTTTGCCACACAAATTTTGCGAGCACTTCAACATGCTCATGATAAAGGTATTGTTCATAGGGATGTTAAGCCACAAAACATTTTATTATTGCAAAATGGTAACATAAAAGTAACAGATTTTGGTATTGCGCGCTTTAGCCGTAGCGAAACACGCACAATGACAGAGAGTGCAATTGGTTCAGTTCATTACATTAGCCCTGAGCAAGCAAGGGGAGAAATAACAGATGACAAGGCAGATATTTACTCTGTTGGCGTTGTGCTGTATGAAATGACAACTGGCGAGCTTCCATTTCAGTCTGATAGTGCCGTTTCGGTAGCTATTATGCAACTTCAGGCAGATGCAAAAAAGCCAAGAGAGATAAATTCAAACATTCCTCTTGGACTTGAGCAAATCACAATGCGTGCAATGCAAAAGAGTCCAAAAGAACGCTATCAGTCAGCTGCAGAAATGCTGCTTGATTTGGATGAGTTTAAGCGTAACCCTGCAATAAAGTTCGATTACACATATTTTGTAGACACAGAACCAACAAAATTTTTAAACAAGCCAACTCAATCTACATCTTCATTAAATTCCGAAATGGATGAAGAACTTGAGGATGAATATTATGAAGATGATGACCGTAAGAAGACATTACCTATTCTTATAGGTGTTTTGTCTGCACTTCTTGCTATAATTTTAATTACTATGGGTGGTTTGTTCTTCTTTACAGATGTTTTTAAATCTGAAAAGATAGAGGTTCCTAATTTTGTTGGAATGTATTATGAAGATGATATTAAAGATAATCCAGAATATGATGACTATAAATTCTCTGTAACATATGTAAATAGCTCAAGTTCAAACTCGGGTCAAGTTTCAAAGCAGAGTCCTTATGCTTCATCAAAAGTTACGAAGGGAACAACAATTAAGCTTGAAGTTGTTTCGGGTGGAACTAAAAAAACTATTCCAGACATTGAAAATGTTGATATTGCAACGGCAAAACAAATGTTAAGTGCAGAAGGATTTACAAGCGTTAATATTATTAAGCAATATAATGCAAAGCTTGATAAAGGAACAGTTATAAAAAGTGAACCCTCAGGTGGTACCAAAGCAGATGTGTCAACAACTATAACAATTTATGTTGCAACAGATGTAGATGAAAACTTAGTCGAAGTCCCTAATGTTTGTGAAATGAGCCAAGCTGATGCAAAGGTATTTCTTGAAAGTGTTAATCTTGTGTTAGGTAAAGTTACGGAAGAAGATAGTAATCTTCCAAAGGGTCAAGTTATTAGACAGAGTATAGATAATCCAGAACCAGTGCCAAAGGGAACCAAAATAGACATTGTTGTAAGCTCTGGTGTTCCTAGCGTTGGTAATACAACAATTACTATTAAATTGCCAGATGATTCAGGTAAAAATGGAGTTTGCAAAGTTTATGTTAACAACGAACTTCTGTCTAGTAAAAATACACTTCTAGATGGTGCGAATTATTCCTTTGAGGTTCAGGGTTCAGGAGCATCAAACAAAGTAAAAGTTCTTATTGATAGTTTCGTACTCTATGAATGCAATATAGATTTTACAAAAAATCCAGCTGCAATCGGAAATGTAATAAATAGTGTTGATAAATACCCTGTGTCAAAAGAAGTCCCACCTGTAATTGGAATGACATTTGATGATGCAAAAAAAGAACTTGCAAAGTACGGATTTACCAATGTTACAAAAACAGAAAAACCTTCGGCAACCGAAAATATTGGTAAGGTTATAATTCAATCTGAAGATGCAGGAACAAAGGCAAAGACAACAGATGAAATAAAACTTACTATCGGCAAATCTTATTCTCTATTTTGATTGGGGTCGAATGTTTATGCAACAAAGCGGACTTATAATTAAAGGAATAGGCGGTTTCTACTATGTGGAAACCGCCTGCGAAGTTCTTGAATGTAAAGCAAGAGGCATATTCCGCAAGGATAAAATAACGCCTTTTGTTGGGGACTTTGTAAAAATTTCTGTAAACACAGATGCAGAGAATATAATAGATGAAATAGAGCCCCGCAGAAATTGTTTAAAGCGTCCGCCTATATCAAATTTAGATCAGCTCATAATAGTTGCATCATCCTGCGACCCAAGTCCAAGCACTTTGATTATAGACAAGCTTACGGCTATTGCGTGTAATAAAAACATTGAGCCAATAATAGTGTTTAATAAAACTGATTTGAAAAATGTTGATGAACTTATCAATATTTACAATTTGGCAGGGTTCAAGACCTTTGCAGTATCTGGTAAAAAGGGCGAGGGACTCGAAGAGCTTAAAAATGTTTTGAGTAATAAGATAAGTGCTTTTACAGGAAACTCAGGTGTTGGAAAGTCAACTTTACTTAATTGTATTGATAACCGATTGGGACTTTCTACAGGCGAAATTAGCGAGAAACTTGGCAGAGGCAGACACACAACAAGGGAAACGCAGCTGTTTAAAGTTCAGGGTGGTTATGTTGCAGACACACCTGGATTTTCATCTCTTGAAATTGAAAGAAATGAAATAATAAAAAAGGATGACTTACAATATTGTTTTCCAGAATTTGCACCATATATAGGTGGTTGTAAATTCACCTCGTGTGCTCATATTAATGATAAAGGTTGCAGTATAATAGAAGCTGTTAAAAACGGAGAAATAAGTCAGTCAAGGCATAATAGTTATACATCAATGTACAATGATGTTAAAAACATAAAAGATTGGGAGCTTTAAAGGCTCCCTTTTTTCTATTTTTCACACATTTATTTTAAAAGCGTATAATGTAATAGCTTTGATTGCTAAGATATAGTTGGGAGGATATCATATGAAGATTGTAGTACTCAGGAGTCCCAAGGTTATAAGAGGATTTTTAAGATTTATCTTTGGTATAAAAAAGGAAGAAGTTTAGCTATAACATAATAAAAAGGTAGTTACTTAAAACACAGCACTGTCCTAAACAATATAAAGCTTATAAAATAGCTTTTGTTAAATTGTTTAGGGCGGTGTATTTTTACGCTTGTTTTATAAAAATAAAGAGTAGAAAAATTTTTATCATAAAAAGGACAGGGCGGGAATATAGATTGATAGACAGCAAATTGCAAAAGGAGATGCGACTGTATGGATTTAAAGATAACAAAGGAAGCTGTGTGCATAAACGAAACAATATACGAAGGCTCTGTTGAACAGGCAATAGACAGTGATGTTACGCTGCCTGATTATTGTCCTGATATTCTTCGCGTACTAAAATGCACAATAATGCCAAGGATAAACTCAACCCAAACAGCAGGAGACAGAATAACAGTTGATGGGTCGGCACTTTTACGGGCAATTTATGTATCAGAAAACGGAAGAATGCATTGTTATGAACAGAGTATACCATTTTCAAAATTCATTGAGAAAAAGGGATTAGAAAGCAATCCTTTTGTAAAGGTTAGGATAAAAACGGAATATATAAACTGTAGAGCAGTTAGCCAAAGAAGGCTTGATATTCACGGTGCATTATCTGTTAATTTTATGGTTGTATCAAAAAAGCCAAAAGAAATTTTAAGCGATGCACAGGGTGAAGGTATTCAGACAAAGAAAAAATGTATTGAAGTAAGTAGTGTAGTTGGTAGTACAAGTAGAGCTTTCCCACTTACAGATGTTCTTGAAATAGGTGCAAGTAAACCACCTATAGCACAAATGGTAAGAACAAGTGCATTTGCAACCGCAAGTGAAATAAAAGTTATAAATAATAAGGTAATGATAAAAGGCGAACTTATAATTAATGCTATGTATAGTGCAGATACAACAGAGGCATCACTTGAAACAATCGAAACATCATTACCGATAAGCCAAGTAGTTGAGCTTGCAGGTATTACAGAAGATTGCACAACAGATATAATGCTTGATTTAACGAGTATAGATATTATTCCAAAAGCAGATAGTTCTGGCTCTATGCGTTTGCTTGATATAACAGCAAGAGTAGATGCCACTCTTAATGCTACTAAAATAATGAATATACCGATAATTATTGATGCTTATTCAACACAGTATGAAATAGAATCAGAAAGCAAAATAGTAGATTTTAAACGACTATTAGAAAGTTTTACAGAAACAAATCTGTGCCGAAGTTCAATTGATGTTTCTGGAATAGGTATAAAAAAAGTGCTGGATATGTGGTGCTCTGATATAACATCGTCCTCACATATTCATGAAGAAGAACTTGTTATAAGAGGTACAATAAATGTTTGTATGCTTGTTGAAGATGCCGATAATCAAATCGGTTATATAGAAAGACAGATAAATTACGAGCATAAACGCAAAACAATAGTTACAGAAAAAATAGAGTGTGATCCATTCGTTAGCGTTTGTGCATCCAGCTTTGTAATTGGAGCTGGCGAGAGCATAGATGTGAGAGTAGAGATAAAGGTTCAGGCAAGTGTTTTTGCCGTGTCATCAAGCAGAATGATAGACAGTATAACTATTGATGAAGAACAGGGCAAGAAAAAAACCAAAGCATCGCTTACCATATATTTTTCACAACAAGGCGAAAGCGTGTGGGAGATAGCCAGAAGATATAACACCACTTTAGAAGCAATAATGCAAGAGAACTCTTTGACAGAAGAAAAAGTGTTAGAAAATGCTATGCTTCTTATACCGGGAATATAAAAAGGGGGTAATAATATGGAAGAGAACAATATATATAACGATATTGCCCAAAGGACACAAGGCGATATATACATAGGTGTTGTCGGTCCTGTTAGAACGGGTAAATCAACTTTTATAAAACGATTTATGGATGAGATGGTATTACCAAACATTGAGGGTGAATATCAAAGAGAACGTGCTATGGATGAAATGCCACAATCATCCGCTGGAAGAACAATAATGACAACAGAGCCAAAATTTATTCCAGAAGATGCAATAGATATAGTGATGCCTGATCAAGCACATTTTAGAGTAAGAATGATAGATTGTGTAGGATATATTGTTCCTAGTTCTCTGGGATACATTGAGGATGACCAACCAAGAATGGTTAGAACTCCATGGTATGAGCATGAGATACCATTTAATATGGCTGCAGAAATGGGTACACAAAAAGTAATAAGTGAGCATTCTACAATTGGACTTGTAATTACTACGGATGGAAGTATAAGTGACATACCTCGAGATGAGTATGAAGAGGCAGAAGAGCGTGTAATAAATGAACTTAAAGAAATTAATAAACCGTTTGTAGTTCTTCTTAATTGTATGTATCCACAAACACAAAATGCAAGAGCACTTGCAACAAGCCTTATGCAAAAATATGAAGTGCCAGTTATTCCTGTTAACTGTTTAGAGATGGATGAACAGGAGATAAAAGCAGTTTTAGCACAAGTGTTATTTGAATTCCCCATAAAAGAAATCTCAATTAATATGCCTAGCTGGCTTATGTCGCTTGATTCTAAACATTGGCTTCGTGAAAGTACATTTAAATCAATTGAGATGTCGGCACACTCAGTTTCACATGTACGAGATGTAAACACCCTTGTTACAGAAATATGCACTTGTGAGCATATAGAAACATCGCAGATAGTATCGATGAATCTTGCAACAGGTAGTGCAGAAATCTCAGTAACAATGAATCAAGAGCTGTTCTATAAGGTGATTGCTGAGAGCACAGGTCTTGAGATTGATTGTGAACAAGGTCTTATGAACTGCATTGTAGAGCTAGCAAGAGTCAAAAAAGAATACGACAGGTTAAAGGGAGCACTTGATGAGGTGGAGGCAACTGGCTATGGAATAGTTATGCCAACAATTGATGAGTTAACTCTTGAAGAACCAGAAATAATGAAACAAGGTGGAAGATACGGAGTTAGGCTTTGTGCTTCAGCACCATCGATACACATGATAAAAGCAAATATCACTACAGAAGTTGCACCAATAGTAGGCTCCGAGAGTCAGTCTGAAGAGCTTGTTATGTATCTGCTTAAGGAGTTTGAAGAGAACCCTGCAAAGATATGGGATTCTAACATTTTTGGCAAGTCACTTAATGATTTGGTAAACGAGGGGCTTCGCAACAAGCTTTACCATATGCCTACTGATGCACGAATGAAACTTCAAGAGACACTTGAAAAAGTAATAAACGAGGGATGTAGCGGATTAGTTTGCATAATATTGTAAATAGTCAAGTTTATGCCAATTAACATTAGAATAAAAAATGCCACTATTGTAGTTGATTTAACTCTACAATAGTGGTTTTTTTGTTTTATATAATTGTTTTTATGTTCTAATTAAAGCTTTTGTGTTCTATCTTCGCCAACACCATACATTCCATCAAGAACATATTTATTACCTTCAATATCTTTTATATATCCTGTAAGTGTACCAAATGGTAGCTTATAGTCAACATCAATAATTCCGAGGTGAACCTGCATTTGAAAATCATCTTCAATATTGAACACAAGGTTTACAACATCATGATCGTCTTTAACAGCCCATTTATTATTAGCAATATGTGTAAAGTTAACAGGAGGTAGGGGACAACTGTAACCTTCAAGCCACAATAAGTTTTCATTATAATCTTCTGATGAAGTTGTTTGATTTTGCGTAAGGTTAAATCCAAGATATTGTTCTTTTCCATCAATCATTGTTGTTCCCATTGTTGTAAGCCAATCGTAGTGCATTTTGAATGGATAAAAGCCCTTATGGTCATCAACTATAGCAGTAGATCTTTTGTTTGCTGTAAAAGTTTCACCATTAAGTTTAAGGTATCCTTCAACGCTAAAAAATTCTTTTTGTGAGTATAAAGGCTTATTATCACCCAAAGGCATGCTAACAATAGAAGGCGGTGCAAGGCTTGTAATTTTTAAATCAAATTCAATATCTCCAGATTTTTTATTATGTGCCTTACCTTTTCCGTGGCATTTGCCATCTTGCAACTGATTGTTAAGAATAAGATAAGAATTTGCGGTGTAAAGCTCTGTTATACTGTGAATAAGGTTTGGAGCAACCTTTGCATTTAAGCCAGTTGTTGGGTTAACCCAGCTGTATGTTTTCTTGCTTCTCTTGTCAAAGAAAACAAATATGCTAAAACCTGCGACACCAACATTATAAACGGCAGAGATAAGGACGCCTTCATCAAGCATGATTTCAAAAGCTTCCCATACAGTAAGCCTAAATTTGTTAGCAAAACTCGGTGCGTATTTTCCTAAGGGTTTATCGCAATCAAGAAAATTCATTGTTTGGAAAGGAGCGTCAAATGTTCCGAAAACTGCTTTTCCATTTTTAATAAGTCTTTTAGGAGTTGCAACAGGTCTTCTTTTTCTAGAGATATAGCTTGGATAATTATGCATTTTTATTCCTCCAATATAATTTATTGCCCAAATAAATGCTAACATATTCGGACAACATAATCAAGTTAAATATAACTAAATAATTTTTAGATTTTTTATGTAAATGTACATTTTATAAACTATCGTGCTAAAAGAATATTATTATATATATACGGCGTGACCTTATAAGTCACGCCGTATATATGATTTTGTTATTAAAATTTTTAAGTAATATCTAAAATTTATTAACCTTTTGTTAAATGCTAGTTTGTCAAAATATATTTTTAAAATTTAGAGGTTTATTATTAAGATGAGCTTTTTATTCGTTTAACTTCAGATTACAATTATCATATTTAAAAATTTTCTTGTAAGTGAACATACATAATAGTGTTGCAGGGATACAAAGCAAAAACCATAATAAAGTAAATAAAGGACATATCTGACCTAAAATTTGCATTGGTTGCTTAGAATAATTCCAAACATTCATTTTACAAACAATGTTTACGATATATCCAACAACAAATTCAATTCCTGTTATTGTAAAACATCCAATAATACATCTTTTAAATAATGAGCCTTTAATTATTTTTGTATTTAAGATATATAGTGTTAAAAGGACAATTCCACCCGTTATAATCATTGTCCAGTGGGTAAAACCTCTCCACAACAGTTCTATTGAACCATAACCAATTGCTCCGATACAAAAGATAATAATATATTCATATAATTTTTTCATAATACTAATCACTCCAAAATTATGATTAGCAAATGAACTCTAAATTATTATAAAAAATTTATAATATATTGCTATATATGTATTATTTAGACTTATTCTATTGAATAAATTTATAAAAAATGATAAAATATTATAATTTAGGAAGGAATGGTATTTTTGGGCCGTAAAAAATGGAGCATTTCTAATGCTAGTAAAGAAAAAGCGGCACAGATTGCCGAAAAATACAATATAGATGCATTTGCTGCGTTGCTGTTGGTTTCACGAAATATTGATAACGATAACGAAATTAAAGCGTTTTTTGAACCAGCATCAAATATTTCAGACCCATTTGAAATTAAAGATATGCAGAAGGCTGTTGACCGTATAAATCAGGCTATTTTTGATTTTGAGAGAATTGCAGTATTTGGAGATTATGATGCGGATGGAGTTACTGCTACATCTGTTTTATACTCTTATCTCGATGCTCAGGGTGCAGATGTATTTTACTATATACCCAGCCGTAAATATGAAGGATATGGATTGAGTAATTCTATTATTGATAAATTGCATCAGAATGGTGCAAAACTTATTATAACCGTTGATAATGGTATTAGCGCAATCAAAGAAATAGATTATGCAAATGAAATTGGAATTGACGTTATTGTTACTGATCATCATCTTCCAGGTGACACGCTACCAAATGCCATAGCTGTTGTTGACCCCCACCGTAAGGATTGTACAAGTCAGTTTAAAGACTGGGCGGGCGTTGGAGTCGCTTTTAAACTCGTTAGTGCTATTGAAGGCGGTGAGCCTGAGACTTTGCTTCATCATTTTGCAGATTTTGTAGCTATTGGAACTGTTGCAGATGTTGTTCCATTAGTTGGAGAAAATCGAAAGCTTGTAAAACAAGGTTTGCATATTATAAATCGCAGAGAGCGTCTTGGTATTGAAGCTCTTTGTCAATTCTCAGGATTGCGTGAAAAGCACATAACTGCTACTAGCATAGCTTTTGGTCTTGCACCCAGAATAAATGCTGCAGGGCGTATGGGAAGTGCAGACAGAGCTTTGAGCATGCTGCTGTGCGATGATGCAGAAATGGCTGAAGACATTGCAACTGAAATTAACAATGCAAATGTTCTGCGTAAAGAGGCTGAGCAAATCATACTTGAAAGTGTTGAACAACAGTTTAAAGAAAATCCCAAAAGATGCTTTGACCGTGTGATTGTTGTAAATGGCGAAGGTTGGCATGATGGTGTTATTGGAATTGTTGCTTCAAGATTAGTTGAAAAGTATTCAAAACCATGCGTAGTAATTACCAGTGATGGTGAAATTTCTAAAGGCTCCGGAAGAAGTATTGATGGTTTTTCTCTTTACAATGCTCTTTATGCTGTAAAAGATAAATTAGAAATATTCGGTGGGCATAGCCTTGCTGCAGGATTTACAATGAAAACAAATAATATAGAAGATTTTAGAAAATTGATAAATGAATATGCTTCCAACATGGAAATGCCATATCCACAACTTAAAATTGACTGTAAGATTAATCCACAGTTTATTAATGTAGATATTTTAAACTCACTTTCGATACTTGAACCGTTTGGTGCAGGTAACAACACTCCAGTTTTTGGGATTTATGAAATGGTAATTGATTCAATTATTCCCGTTGGAGACCAAAAGCAACATATAAAAATCAACATGCACAAATACGGTAAAGAAAGCAAAATATGTGCAATGAAATTTGGCACATCCCCAGTTGATTTTCCTTTTAAACAAGGTGATATTGTCGATGCTGTTATAAGTGTTGACCGAAACGAATTTATGGGTGAACTTAGAGTAACAGTACTTTTAAAAGATATAAGATTTTTTGAAACTGATGATGATGAAATGATAAAGGGAATTAAAATATTTGAAAAAGTTTGTAGAGGGGAAAAGCTTTTAAAAGATGAGGCTATATATGCTTTTCCATCAAGAGAACTTTTTGCTAATATTTACAAATTTATTAAGTTAAATGGCAACTGGAGATATTCAATAGAAATTTTATGGAAAAGAGTTAATACTCCTGAAAATAACTATTGTAAAACAGCTGTTGTGCTTGAAGTTTTTAAAGAGCTCGGGCTTTTAGACATAAATGAGTCTGGTCATATAATTATTCCAAGTGATGTGCAAAAAACTTCACTGGACAATTCAATTTTATTAAAATTTATAAAAGAACAATGCTAACTATATAAATAAAGTTTGTTTTTAGAAAGGTGTTCACTATGAGCAATAATTTTGATGATAATTACAGTGAACTTAGAACCCTGATTGAAGAACAATTTTCTCAACAAGAGGTCGAAGTTATTGATAAAGCCTATAATATTGCAAGAGAGGCCCATTTTGGTCAAATTCGCTATTCTGGTCAACCATATATTATTCATCCAATAGCGGTTGCAAAGATTTTAATTGAACTTGGAATGGATTCAGATTCCATAGCTGTTGCACTTTTGCATGACACTGTAGAAGACACCACAATAAGTCTTGCAAAAATTAAAGAAATGTTTGGTGAAGAGATTGCAACACTTGTTGATGGTGTTACAAAGCTCGGTAAAGTTCCACTGTCAACAAAAGAAGAGCAGCAGGCAGAAAACATTCGAAAGATGTTGCTTGCTATGTCTGTTGATATTAGAGTTATTATCATTAAACTTGCGGACAGACTTCATAATATGAGAACCCTTGATTTTATGCGTCCACAAAAGCGTAGAGATAAAGCACTTGAGACATTGGAGATTTATGCACCAATTGCTCATAGGCTTGGAATTCGTGCAATCAAGGAAGAACTGGAAGACTTGGCAATTAGCTATCTTGACCCAATTGCATATACAGAAATTGGCGATACTCTCAATATAGCAAATGATTCACATAAAGATTTTATACCAAGCACTATTGAAAAAATTCAGCTACGAGTAGATGAAGTTGTTCCAGGTGCTCATATCGATGGAAGAATAAAGAGTATTCATGGGATATACCGCAAAATGTATATACAAAACCGCAATTTTGATGAGATTTATGATATTTATGCAATTAGGATAATTGTTGAATCTGTAATTGATTGTTATAATTGCTTAGGTATAATGCATGATATGTTTCATTCGTTACCAGGTAGGTTTAAGGAC
>RZYX01000335.1 GCA_009930155.1 Clostridia bacterium
AGAGACTGGAAAGGTTATTTCAGTAGCAGATGGTGTTGCCAATGTTTATGGTTTGAAAAACGTTATGGCTGGTGAAATGGTTGAATTTGAGAATGGCGAAAGAGGCATGGCTCTGAATCTTGAAGAGTCAAGTGTTGGTATTGTTGTTCTTGGTAGTTGTAATGAGATAAAAGAAGGCTCTTCTGTAAAAAGGTTGGCAAAACTTCTTCGTGTTCCAGTCGGTGAAGCACTTGTTGGACGTGTTGTCAACTCATTGGGTGATCCTATTGATGCAAAAGGTCCAATCAACGCAACAGAGACACGTTTCGTTGAAGAGAAAGCACACGGTATTATGGCTCGTAAATCAGTTCATGAACCACTTCAAACAGGACTGAAGGCGATTGATGCTCTTGTTCCAATTGGTAGAGGACAAAGAGAACTTATTATTGGTGATAGACAAACAGGTAAAACAACGATCGCAATTGATACTATTATTAATCAAAAAGGTCAAAATGTTACATGTATTTATGTTGCTATTGGTCAAAAGCAATCAACGGTTGCTCAAGTGGTTAAAAAACTTGAAGAACACGGTGCAATGGACTATACCATCATTGTTAATGCAGGTGCAAGTGATTCTGCTGCAATGCAATTTTTAGCGCCATATGCTGGTGTTTCTATGGGTGAATATTTCAGGGATAATGGTAAACATGCTTTGATCGTTTATGATGATCTTTCAAAACATGCAGTTGCTTACCGTGAAATGTCTTTGATTTTACGTCGTCCTCCAGGTCGTGAAGCATATCCAGGTGACGTTTTTTATCTTCACTCTCGTTTGCTTGAAAGAGCAGCAAAAGTTAATGATGAATTAGGTGCAGGTTCACTAACAGCGCTTCCTATTATTGAAACACAAGCAGGTGACGTTTCTGCATATATTCCTACCAATGTTATTTCAATTACAGATGGTCAAATTTTCTTAGAATCAGATTTGTTTAACTCAGGTATTCGTCCTGCGATTAACGTTGGTTTATCTGTTTCTCGTGTTGGTGGTGCAGCTCAAATTAAAGCAACCAAACAAGTTGCAGGAACATTAAGACTTGATCTTGCTCAATACCGTGAGCTTCAAGCATTTGCACAGTTTGCAAGTGATCTTGATGAATCAAGCCGTAAGCAACTTGAGCGTGGACAAAGAATGGTTGAGCTTCTTAAGCAACCTCCTTATGCACCAATTGCTATTGAGAAACAAGTATTAATTATTTTTGCAGGAGCAAAAGGTTACCTAGATAGTATTGACGTAAGAGAAGTTAGCCGTTTTGAAGCTGAACTTAATTCATATGTCAGTGCAAAATATCCAGATATTATTGAACAACTTAACGTTAAAAAAGCAATTGATAAAGATTTAGAAGAACAATTACATAAGGCATTGAGCGAGTTTAAAGCGACGTTTGCAGTCAAGTAAGGATAAGCTATGGCAAACCTTAAAGAGATAAAA
>RZYX01000336.1 GCA_009930155.1 Clostridia bacterium
GCAATTGTAATATTTGCAAATTATTAAAAAAATAAATTGTATAGATTGTAGTACAATATGACATATCTTATTGTATAGACAATTGCTGTTTCTGAAATATTCTGTATAATGTACACGTGTTTTATGTTGTGATACTGTACTAAATAATAATTATTATAAAAAGAGACATTGACCTCTTTTTTTTTATATTTATAATTATCTATACAACTATAAGTTGTATATACAATAAGATATGGTTTATTGTACTACATTCGGGACAGAGTATAGAGTATATACAATTCATCAAGGTGGCCGCCGCCGCTGCCAGAATAATTAGAAAATATATTCTTTATAAAATGAAGTTTTTGATGCTTGACATATATTTCTTCCCATGATATACTATGTTTGCAGTCGAGGGAACAAACAACCGACTGACACCTACTTTAAGGAGTGTTGTGAAATGGCAAAAACACTGGTATCGAACGCATTTTCCCTCAATATGGTCTCAGAAGATAATTATGGAATTTGCGTTGAAACGGTTTCTCTTGAGGATGTTGTTAATGCAATGCCCAAAAGCGTAATCGGGCACAAGGAACTGGCTGATTCTCTGGCTTCTTCTTGGGAAGGGTTTGTTTTCAACCGCGAAACCGTAACTTTGGGTCTGTTGGATACGCTTTTCGTGATTCAATATTCGGGTCCAAGGCTGCCAGAGGGAGCTACTTCCCTCCCAGAAGGAGCAAAACTAAAATATCTCAAGATTACATTCATAATCTAAAGAAAGGGAGCTTCGGCTCCCTTTCTTTTTTTATTGTATATAACTGTAGTACAATATGGCATATCTTATTGTATATACAATTCTTTGTGGCTGTCGTTGTGGC
This sequence comes from Clostridia bacterium, assembly GCA_009930155.1. Next base: position 858 of record RZYX01000336.1, read on the forward strand.
TACCGTCACTGTAGGAAAATATCTTAATTTCTACTGCAGCTGTAGACCGTTGCTATCACTGGATTCTTTGATACAATGTTACAGTATTCACAAATTTGTAAACCGTTGCAGCATCAAGGTCTACAGCATCGGAAAATAGATCTTTATCCTACAGGGCTGAAAAATGGCATATTGGTATAAATGTACCTGTAGAAATTTTAAAGGCGACACAAAGGAGATTAGTGATCCTTCCGTATAGTGGAATAATATTATCAGAATATTTAAACTTAGAAAGTTTATCTTTTATAGGCTTGACATGTTTCTATATCTATGATATAATAGTATTGCAGTCAAGGGAACAATGACTGACACCTATTTTCTAAGGAGTGTTGTGGAATGCTTAATATATCTGCAATAATGAGAAAAGAGTTTTTGATCGCTGTCTCTGAAGTAGTTTGTGTAGTTTATACTTGTATTATGTTGTGGTACTGCACCAAGTAACAATCAATACAAAGAGAGACTTCGGTCTCTTTTTTTTTTGTATATATTATTCAGAATATTCTGATAACTTGCTGCAGCATAAGATATTGTAGTACAATATGGCATATCTTATTGTATATACAACTATAAA
>RZYX01000091.1 GCA_009930155.1 Clostridia bacterium
CCACTACCCTCTACAGAGAAACTTTTTGTCGTAGTCTTCTTAAAACAATTGATAAATTCAATTTGCAGAATAACGTTATAATTGAATTAAAACGCGAAGATATTATTAAAACATTAAAAAAAATGCGTCCCGAACTAAAGATTTTTATTTATTCAGATTTTGAATATGGATTAGAAATGGCTCAAAAATATAAACTGCAAGGTATTGTAATTTCTATTGATAAAATATGAACTATTTGTTACCTATGTCGGTTCTAAAATGCATTTTTTCAAAGTTTATCTGCCTAACGCCTTTATAAGCCTTTTCAAGTGCATTTGCAAGTGTTGAGCCAAGAGCCGTAACGCCAAGAACTCTACCGCCATTTGTTTTAAATACGCCGTTTTCAAGCTTTGTGCCTGCATGATAAACTGTTAATCCGTCAAGCTGTCCGCTTGAATCAAGCCCTGTTATCTCTATGCCTTTTTTATAACTTTGAGGGTAGCCACCAGAAGCTAAAACAACACAAGCACAAGCATCATCATTCCACTCTATTTTAAGCTGTGCAAGGTTTTCATCCACAATTGCATCAACAATGTCAACAAGTGGAGTTTTAAGCCTTGGCAAAACAACCTGTGTTTCTGGGTCACCAAATCTTGCATTATATTCAATAACCTTAACACCGTTTGGTGTCATCATAAGTCCAAAATACAAGCAACCTTTAAAGCTCCTGCCCTCTTTGTTCATTGCGTTCATTGTCGGCAAAAAGATATTGTCCATACAATACTGAGAAATTTCATCTGTATAATAAGGGTTTGGACTTATTGTTCCCATTCCGCCTGTGTTAAGTCCTTTGTCGCCGTCCAATGCTCTTTTATGGTCCATTGACGAAACCATTGGACAAATTGTTTTACCATCTGTAAAAGCAAGCACAGAAACCTCTGGGCCTGTTATAAACTCTTCAATAACTATTTGGTTGCCCGAAGCACCAAAAACTTTGTCATTCATTATTGAGTTGAGTGCATCTTTTGCTTCATGCAAATCTTGTGCAATTACAACACCCTTACCAAGTGCAAGACCGTCTGCCTTTATAACAGTTGGAAATGTGTTTTGGCTTGTTATATAGTCAAGTGCCTTTTCATAACCATCAAATACTTCATAACCTGCTGTTGGGATATTATATTTTTTCATAAGATTTTTTGAAAAAACCTTGCTACTTTCTATCTCAGCAGCTTTTGCACTAGGGCCAAATGCACGGATTCCCTCCTGCTGCATTCTGTCAACCATACCCGCTGCAAGTGGATCATCAGGAGCAACAAAAACAAGGTCAATGGCAAGCTCTTTTGCAGCCTTTACCATGCCGTCAATATCCATTGCACCAATAGCAATACACTTTGCATCACACTCTATACCACCATTGCCAGGAGCACAAAAGACCTGTTCTACCTTATCGCTCTCCTTTAGCTTTCTGATAAGTGCATGCTCACGGCCACCTGAGCCAACCATAAGTATTTTCATAATATATAAACAACCTTTCGGGGATTAATGATGGAAAAGTCTGATACCTGTAAACACCATTGTCATATCATACTTGTTACATGTTTCGATAACATTATCGTCACGAATTGAACCGCCCGCCTGTGCGATATACTTAACGCCTGTTCTGCTTGCTCTTTCAATATTATCACCAAATGGGAAAAATGCGTCTGAGCCAAGTGATACTCCTGTAAGAGTTTTAAGCCATGCTTTTTTCTCTTCCTTTGTAAATGGTTCTGGCTTTTTTGTAAAGAAGTTTTGCCAAATGCCATCTGCAAGTATATCCTCATAATCATCTGATACATAGACATCAATTGTATTGTCTCTGTCTGGGCGACGAATATCGTCCTTAAATGGAAGATTAAGCACTTTTTCATGCTGTCTTAAAAACCAAACATCTGCCTTGTTGCCTGCAAGTCTTGTGCAGTGAACTCTTGACTGCTGGCCAGCGCCAACGCCAATTGCCTGTCCATCCTTTACATAGCAAACAGAGTTTGACTGTGTATATTTAAGAGTGATGAGAGATATAAGCAAATCTTGAATTGCACTCTTTGGCAACTCTTTATTTTCTGTTACTATTTCTTTTAGAATGTCCTCATTAATTGCAAGTTCATTCCTACCCTGCTCAAATGTTATGCCAAAAATCTGCTTACGCTCTATCTTTTCAGGTACATAATTTTCATCAATCTTAATAATGTTGTATGTGCCTTTTCTTTTTGATTTCAAAATCTCAAGTGCCTGCGGCTCATAACCTGGAGCAATTACTCCGTCTGAAACCTCACGCTGAATAAGCTTTGCTGTTGCTGTATCACAAACATCAGAAAGAGCGATAAAATCACCATAAGATGACATTCTGTCTGCTCCTCTTGCCTTTGCATAAGCACTAGCAAGTGGTGTAAGCTCAATATCGTCTACAAAACAAATCTTTTTAAGAGTTTCGCTAAGCGGAGTTCCGATTGCTGCACCAGCAGGGCTTACATGCTTAAATGATGCTGCTGCAACTTCGCCCGTTGCCTTTTTAAGTTCTTTTACAAGCTGATAGCTGTTAAATGCGTCCATAAAATTAATGTAACCTGGACGGCCGTTTAAAACCTCTATTGGCAAGTCTTTACCGTTTGCCATAAAAATCCTAGATGGAATTTGGTTTGGATTACAACCATATTTAAGTGAAAGCTCGTTCATCGTTTATCTCCTTTTTAATTATTCTTATTTATTATTCTTGTGTCACACTTACCTGTTTTAATGTTTATAAAACGGGTAAAAAGTGAAACCTTATTATCATCATTAAGGCTATTCCAGATGCTATTTGTATACTCATCGATATCGCCTTTTATCGCTACCAAAGTTGGCTCGCCCTCATATGAAGGAATTGGATTACCATCACACTTATACGTGTGTATAAAATGGCCTTGTCCACTAATTGGATTGCTATATTCAAAGAAAAGCCTTTGAGCAGAATCAGAGTTACCGTTTGCACTTTTAAGGATAGAAAGTTTGTATGAAAAATCTTCAACTGTTTTTACAATACCAGAAATTCTTGGTGTAAAGTTTGGCTCATCTGGCTCAAATGTGCGTGTACGAAGAGCTGATTCAAAATTTTCACCTTTTTTAATAAAATCATATATTGTATCTGTTTGGTCACCATTTGTTACTATTGTGTCGTTTCCAAATACTCTTACAGGTGCATAAATAATAAGTGACGGGTCTACAAGCTTTGCCTCATCAAACGCTTGTGTTCTTATACCCTGCTCGTATTCTTTAAAAATTCTGTTACGGCTATTTTCACTTCTACCCATTATAAAATAAGCAATAACTGCATTCTCACCGTCTTCACTTTTACCAAGAATTATGCCTCTACCAGGATATGCATTTGCCTGTAAATCGTCTTCTATATTTATGATTTTCATTTATGTAATTCCCCTTTTAATCTATCTGTGTTATGTTTTTGGTAACATTTATTCTGCCTTCACAAAACAATGAAACAGCCTTTGGCAAAATCTCCCACTCTGCTTGCTCCATTATTCTCTTTTGTAAAATTTCAGGAGTGTCAGAGTTTTGCACTTCTACAGCCTTTTGCAATATTATTGCCCCGCCATCAGTTATCTCATTAACAAAATGAACTGTTGCACCCGTTATTTTTACGCCCTTCTCAAGTACAGCCTTATGGACTCTAAGCCCATAAAAACCATCCCCACAAAATGCAGGAATAAGAGATGGATGGACATTTATTATTTTGTTTTTAAAAGTATCCGTTACTTCTTTATCAAGTATTGAAAGATAACCAGCAAGCACAATCAAATCCGCTTTACATTCAAGCAGTTTGTTTAAAATTGCTTTGTTATGTTCTGCGATACTCGCAAAGCTTTTCCTTGCAATTACACTTGTTGCTATTCCTGCATTTTCCGCACGAGTTAGTGCAAATGCACCCTCTTTGTCAGAAATAACATTAGTTATTTTACCATTTTTTATGCTACCACTGTTTTGGGCATCAATAAGTGCCTGCAAGTTTGTACCGCCACCTGATACCAAAACAACAATATTTAGCATATTTCTACTCCCTTTTCACCCGACTGAATTTCGCCAATAATATTTGCTTTTTCACCGCATAAATTAAGGATACGAACAGCCTCATCTGCCTTGTCTGATGCTACTACAATGCAAAGACCAACGCCCATATTAAATGTGTTAAACATATCATGCTCGCTAATTGATTCTCTTTGAATAAGTTTGAATATCGGTTTAATGTCAACCTTTGACTTTTCGATAACCGCTTTTGTATTATCCTTAAGCATGCGTGGTATATTCTCGTAAAATCCGCCACCTGTTATGTGAGAAATTGCATGAACATCAACCTTTGACATAAGCTCTAAAAGTGATTTTACATATATTCTTGTAGGAGTAAGAAGCTCTTCTCCTAAAGTTTTTCCAAGTTCCTGAGAATAAACTTCAAGTCTTTCACCTGTTATGTTAAATACTTTGCGTATAAGTGAAAATCCATTTGAGTGAACACCCGATGAAGAAACTGCAATAATTGCATCTCCCTCTTTGAGCTTATTTGAATCAACAAGTTTTTCCTTGTCAGCCATGCCAACACAGAAGCCTGCAAGGTCGTATTCGTCAACTGGATAGAAACCTGGCATCTCTGCTGTTTCTCCGCCGATTAAAGCACAGCCAGCCTGAACGCAGCCCTCTGCAACACCAGATACAATCTCTGCAACCCTTGACGGAACATTCTTGCCTACTGCAATATAATCAAGGAAGAAAAGTGGTTGTGCACCAGAACACGCAACATCATTTGCACACATTGCAACACAGTCAATACCTACTGTGTCGTGCTTGTCTAACAAAAACGCAATTTTAAGCTTTGTTCCTACTCCATCTGTACCAGAAACAAGAATAGGCTCTTTGATACCTGACATATTTGGCTTGAATAAACCACCAAATCCACCAAGACCAGACATTACACCCTCGATATTTGTTCTTTGAACATGCTCTTTCATAAGCTCAACAGATTTATAACCTGCTGTTACATCAACGCCAGCATTTTTGTAGCTTTCACTAAAACTTTTCATAGATTCGTTTTCTCCCAATAATTTATTATAAACTTTCAAGTTTTCTTGCAAACTTATCCTCTAATTTCTCCTGCGGAGGTTCTGTCGGATATTCTCCTGTGAAACACGCATCACAAAAGCCACAGTTTGACTCGTGCGATATATTTCTTAAACCGTTAATACTCAAATAGCCAAGTGTGTCCGCACCGATAGACTGCCTTATCTCTTCCTGTGTCATACGGCAAGCTATCAAATGCTCTTTTGAGTTAATATCTGTACCATAGTAACAGACATTTATAAATGGCGGAGATGAAATACGCACATGAACTTCTTTTGCTCCACCATCTCTCATTAATCGAACAATCTTTGCAATTGTTGTACCTCTTACTATTGAATCATCTATAAGTACTACACGCTTACCTTTTACTGCAGATGCTATAGGGTTAAGTTTAATATGCACTGAACGCTCACGCTTAATCTGCGAATCTTGAATAAAGGTTCTGCCTATATATTTATTTTTAATAAATCCCATGCCATATGGTATGCCCGACTCATTTGCATATCCAATTGCTGCATCATTACCCGAGTCTGGAACTCCAACTACAATGTCTGCATCAACAGGATACTCCTTTGCAAGAATTGCACCAGCATGTTGCCTTACAAGGTGTACGCTAACTCCGTTTATTATAGAGTCTGGTCTTGCAAAATAAACATATTCAAAAACACAAAACGAAGTCTTTTGACCGCAATTATCAGTAATACTACGAAGACCGTTCTTGTCTGCTATTACTATTTCGCCTGGCTTAACATCTCTTATAAAAGTTGCACCGATACTGTCAAGTGCACAACTTTCAGAGCAAAAAATATATTCACCATTAAGCTCGCCTATGCAAAGAGGACGAAATCCATGTGGATCTCTTGCAGCAATTAATTTATGTGGTGACATCATAACAAATGAATAAGCACCTTGTATTCTCTTCATAATATTATTAATTGCATTCTCAACACTTCCTGCATTTAGCCTTTCTCTAGCTACCAAGTATGCTATAAGCTCTGCATCTGTGTTGGTTTGAAAAATTGCGCCCTGCTTTTCAAGGTGTTCTTTTACTTCAACCGTATTTGTAAGTTTGCCGTTGTTCGCAATAGACATCGAGCCCTTTGCGTACCTCATAACAAGTGGTTGTGAATTAAAAAATCCACACTCACCGCTTTGAGAATAGCGAACATGGCCAATTGCCATATCTGCCTTTCCGTTGCTTGCAAGTTTTTTCATAACATCTGGAGTAAACACTTCAAAAACCAAACCAAGCCCTCGATGATAATTTACATTTCCATCATTACTTAATGCTATTCCACAGCTTACTTGCCCTCTGTGTTGAATTGCAAATAATGCAAGGTATGCCTCATTTGACAATTTTGTTGCATCTCCAGTGTTGCTATATACCCCAAAAATTCCGCATTCCTCGTGAATTTTGTTTTGCATATTAAGCATACCCCACTATATTTCCTGAATTTTTGCTTGAAGCTCTTTATCTTTATTTGCTATTGCATCGTTCATTTCCTTTTTCATATCACACAGCTTGTCCGCAAGTGTGCTGTCAGACAAAGCCAGAATCTGTGCTGCAAGAATAGCTGCATTCTTTGCACCGTCAATAGCAACTGTTGCTACAGGAATGCCACTTGGCATCTGAACTGTTGCAAGCAATGCATCAAGCCCGTCCAAAGAAGATTTGATTGGAATTCCAATCACAGGGATTGTTGTGTGTGCTGCAATTACACCTGCAAGATGCGCTGCCATACCTGCCGCAGCTATAATTACACCAAAGCCATTCTTTGCTGCATTTTTTGAGAACTCTGCTGAAGCATCAGGAGTTCTGTGTGCTGACATAACATGAACCTCAAAAGGTATTTCAAGTTCTTTTAGCTGTTTTATTGCCACACTTACTTTAGGAAAATCACTATCGCTTCCCATTATAATAGCTACTTTTTTCATACCTAAAATCTCTCCCTGTAATTTAGTATATATACATCATATGGAATTTTTTTGTAAATTTCAAGTTAAATAAGGCTTTAAAATACATTTTCTACATATTAAAACTTCTTCTTTCACTTTTT
>RZYX01000092.1 GCA_009930155.1 Clostridia bacterium
GTTTACTAACTTGCGCTGGTATAACGCCGATGATAAAATTGTTTCGTCAAACGACGAAGTCCTCAGCGAAGCTAATTGGACATAGCGAAATTTGACTATTACAAGTTTACAATCGGTATAAAAACATGATAGATAATTCTTAAAATAAAAAAAGTCTCCTAATAAATTAGAAGACTTTAGTGTAGCGGGGACTGGACTCGAACCAGCGACCTCCGGGTTATGAGCCCGACGAGCTACCAACTGCTCTACCCCGCAATATATTTTTATAATTAAATGTCTTTAGAACGTAATTGTTTTATCAATCAGGGTGCAAAGATAATACATTTTTCTTGATTTACAAATTTTATTCTCCATAAAGTTTTTTTTCACAAAAAAACCCCAACAAAATCATTGTCAGGGTTATGTGAAATTTGTAAAATAGTCTAGTTTTCCCTACTCAAATAGTCGTCGTATTCAGTTTCGAAACGACTTTTGTGTTTAAGCTCTTCTTGTGCAAGGTTGCTAAACAATTTTGAGTAGTTTGTGTCGGAGGTTGTCTCACTTAATTTTAGGTATAATTCATAGGCTGCCTTTTCTCTGCGAGCTGCCAAAACCAGTGCTTCAGGATAAGTCAGCTTGTCTGTATCTTTCTCCTCTGGAACAAGATAATCTGAAAGTTTAATGTTTGCAACTACTGAAGGCTCCATGTCAAATGCTCCTTCTTTTTTAACCTTCATCAAAAATGCTTTATGACCCATTTCTTCTTTGGCAAATTGAAGAAATATATCACGCATTTCTGTATTGGTTACATCGCTGGCCAAACGTGTATAAAAATCTACAGCTCCTTGCTCTCTTGCTATTGCAAAATCGAGGATGTCGTTTATGTTTTCAAATTCTTTCATAATATTCTTGTATTAATTAAAAATCAACAATTTCAGATACTTTTTTAAGCATAATATCGCATGTAAACTCAAAGTGCTTTTCGGCATTATCACCATCTGTGTTACGAAGCTCCGGCTTATGCTCTGCAGCTTTTGATAGCAATTCTGTTATTTCATCAAAGATAACATCTTTTTCGGCAGATTGTTCGATTCCAAATTTCCCACACAGCTGAGATAACTGTTGTAAAATATCTAAACCACATGCAGGTTTGGTTTCTTGCTCAAATGTTTGAATATACTTTTGAGTATTAGTAAAACTACCTCCTGTTTCATAATGAAAACTTGCAGGAAGCACAAGATCGGCAGACTTTGCAGTTTCAGTCATAAAATAATCCTGAACTACCATAAACTCCGATTTTTTGAACCATGCCTTAATCTTATTGATATCTTTGGCTGTTCCCAGAGGATCTTCTCCAAAAATAACAAAGTTTTTAAATTCACCTCCTGTAATTCTATCGCACTGACATTCAGATACTGAGTTTAACCCACTGTCTCCATAAAACTTCCCGGCATACTCAATATATTCTTTGTTAAACTCTACTCCGCCAACACCAAGAATTGGTCTGATTCCCATATCAATAAGCCCTTGAGAGTTATTTTTCTCTTTTACTACAAACAATCCCGATGCAGTTTTACCAAGCTTTCCGCTGAGCATTACCAGATTAGATATCTCAGTTGCTGCATTAGATGAAACTTCTGATTCTGCGAAAACTACAATGGCGTTTTGTTCGGTATTAAAGGTGTATGCAAAATCTTTGATATCGTCACGTGATATTTCAGCTTTTGCACAAATCGTGTCCAGATTATCGGCTGCAATTTCCTCAACATACTTGTCAAATCCATTAACATTTCCATCGATAAAGAACTTATTATACCACTTGTTATCAATCATTAGCTTATTAATTGCTTTAGTAAATGCATGGTAAGATGCTGTTTTTACAACTTTATCGCATTTATAAGCAAGCTTAGGATTTTCTTTTTCCGTAACAAGAACAGCTTCTGCCCCATAAACAGATTTGGCATTAAATATCATGTGATTTACAAGAGGATTGCTATAGTTTAGATCGGCACCAAAAATATAAATTTTACCGGCATCTTTAAACTGATCCATTGGAACATTCTTATATGAGTTATAAGTATAACCTGTTCCACGTCCTACATAATTTAAACTTGCGATATTATTTGTTTTTAACGCAGCTCTCGTAAATTTCTGAGACAGATATAACTCTTCGTTGCTTAATCGTCCACCGGCAAAAACCATGGTATCTTGTTCGTTGCCAGATATTTTTTGCTTGATAACATCAAAAGCTTGATCGAATTCTATCTCTTTCCATGTTCCATTAACTTTGAGCATTGGTTTTTTAATTCTTTCGAGATCGTTAAATACTCTGTATCCGAATTTAGCATGTTTTCCAATGCTGGCTTTTTTATTTACCAATCCAGGAATACCTTCGGCTCTGAAAATGAAGTGAGATTTGTGATGTAACTCGAGAGCAGCACCTTCTGAAGTAAAACAATCGATTGTTTCGATTTTATCAGCTTTAACCGGCATAATCTTGAACGGAACATTCTCGGTAATTGCGCCTGTTGGGCATATCGACACACACATTCCGCAGTTTTCGCAATCGGTTTCGGTAAGCTTTTTATTTAAACTTGGAGCAACATAAGTATCAAATCCTCGTTGTACCAATCCAAGAGCTTTTGCTCCTACCACCTCATCACAAACTCTTATACATTTCGAACAGAGAATACATTTATTATTATCAATTTCGATTAGAGGATGCGAGAAGTCGGTATTGTATTGTTTAAACTCACCTGCATAAAACTTTTGATCTACCTTATAAGTTGTAGCATATTGCTGAAGTTTACAATCAAAAAACTCTGAGCAGCCACATTCAAAGCATCTGTTCGCCTCGGTTTTAGCAACATTTTCGTCATCATAGCCAAGTTCTACTTCTTTATAGTTTACTCTATCGGAAGGTTCGAGAACCGGCATTTCTTGGCGCATTTGTTTTTGATATCGACCAAGATAATCGATAGAATCTTGCTTTTTAAAGTTATCTTTTCGGCTAATAAATGGTTTTGATTTAGGTTTAATTTCTTCACCTGTTAGATACTGGTGGCAACTCACCCAAGCAATATTTGCCTGAGCGATCGCTTCGATTAAAGTTGCAGGACCACTAACACCATCACCTGCTGCAAACATGCTTGGAATTCCGGTTTGTAAGGTTTTTGGGTCAGCATCAATATCTCCCCATTTATTTGCTTTTAACTGACCATTTTTAGCAACACCATTAACATCCTCCAAGAAGTTAATGTCAGTTTTTTGACCAATTGCGGCAAGAATATAGTCAACTTCGAGATCAAATTCTGAACCTTCGACAGGAACAGGTCGGCGTCGTCCCGAAGCATCGGGTTCACCTAATTCCATTTTAATGAGAGTAACAGATTTTAGTTTCCCGTTTTCGTCTTTATTAACTCTAACAGGGTTATGAAGAAGCAAATACTCAACGCCTTCGAGTTTAGACTCATGTATTTCGATTGGATTTGCAGGCATTTCTTTTTCGGTACGACGGTAAACAACTTTTACGTCGGTGCTACCACATCTGAGAGATGAACGGCAGCAATCCATTGCAGTATTACCGCCACCAACTACTACAACTTTTTTACCTTTAAAGTCGTAACGCTGTCCGGTAAGTTCCATATTGCGAAGGAAATCAATTCCAGAATAAACGCCATCGGCATCCTCGCCTTCGGCACCAAGTAAAGTACCTCTTTGGGAACCGATTGTTAGAACTGTGGCATCATATTTATCTTGAATTTCGCTATATTTTAGATTATCGCCCAGTTTTTTATTATAAAAAATATTTACTCCCATATCGGTGATATTTTTCACTTCCTGGTCAATAATATCGTTTGGTAGGCGGTATTCCGGAATTCCGTATCTCAGCCAACCACCCGGATGATTTTGTGCTTCGAAAACATCACACTGGTGACCTTTTTTCTGCAAATAGTAAGCAGCACTAAGCCCGCCGGGACCTGCGCCAATAATTGCGACTTTTTTCCCTGTTGAAGGTTCAATTTCGGGCTTAAACTTTGAGTCAGAAGCGAGATCAAAATCGGCAGCAAATCTTTTCATATAGTCGATACCCACACCTGTGCCTTCGTCAAGCAAATTGCGCCGACAAGCGGCTTCGCAAGGTCTAACACAAACGCGTCCACAAATTGCCGGCAGAGGGTTAACTTCTTTTATCAGCTCAACAGCCTCGTTATACAACCCTTTTTCAATCAGAGAAATATATCCCTGCACATCTACACCGGCTGGGCATGTTTCTTTACAAGGAGCCACACAATCGGCATAATGATTACTAAGCAAAAGATTTAAAGCAGTTTGACGTGCCTCTACAACTTTTTTGCTTTCTGTATTAATCACCATTCCTTCTGTAATTCGCGTAGAGCAAGAAGGCTGTGGTTTTGGATTTCCTTCGATTTCGACCACGCAAACAAAGCATGAAGAGTACGGTTCTAATCTGTCGTCGTTGCATAGTGTTGGAATAATTATTCCTTCTCTTTTAGCAACATCAAGAATATATTCATTAGCATAACCTTTAACTGGTTTGCCGTTTAAAATTATATTGATTTTATCCATTATCCGAAAAGTTTTTAGGTTAGACTAATTGCCTCAAACTTACATTTTGAGTAACAAACACCACATTTAATACACTTGTCCTGATCAATAAAATGCGCCATTTTCCGTTCTCCCGAAATTGCATTTGTAGGACATTTTTTTGCACAAACGGTACAACCTGTACATTTATCCTCGATTATTTCGTAAGTAAGTAATGCTTTGCATTTTTTTGCCGGACATTTTTTATCTCTAATATGTGCTTCGTACTCATCTCTAAAGTACTTAATTGTTGTAAGTACAGGATTAGGTGCTGTTTGTCCCAACCCGCACAAAGAATTTTCAATAATTTTGTGAGACAACTCTTCCAGTTTTTCGATATCGCCTTCTTGTCCTTGTCCATCACATATACGTGTAAGAATTTCGAGCATTCTTTTTGTTCCGATTCTACAGAAAGTACATTTTCCGCAAGATTCTTTAGTTGTGAAATCGAGGAAAAACCTTGCCATGTCAACCATACAAGTGGTTTCATCCATAACGACCATTCCACCAGATCCCATTATCGCTCCTGTGCTCCTAACAGAATCGTAATCAATAATAGTATCGCCAAGGTATGCCGGCACGCAACCACCTGAAGGACCACCAAGCTGCACTGCTTTAAATTTTTTACCATTCGGGATTCCACCGCCGAGTTTAAAAATAATATCATTTATTGTGATTCCAAGAGGAACTTCGACAAGTCCGCCACGGTTTATTTTACCGGTTAGAGCAAAAACTTTTGTTCCGCTGGAGTTTTTTGTTCCATATTTAGAGTATTCTTCTGCTCCGTGGAATAAAATCCATGGGATATTAGCAAAAGTTTCGACATTATTAACATTTGATGGTTTTCTCCAAAGCCCCGATTCGGCCGGGAAAGGAGGACGTTTGCGAGGCATTCCTCTATGACCTTCGATAGAAGCCATAAGAGCAGTTTCTTCTCCACAAACAAAAGCTCCGGCACCTTCTTTTACATATATATCGAGATTAAATCCCTCTATTCCGCAAACATTTTGACCAAGAAAACCTTTTTTGCTTGCTTGCTCGAGAGCAATATTTAATCGTTTAATTGCCAAAGGATATTCGGCACGGCAATAAATCACACCATGATTTGCTCCGATAGCATAAGCCCCAATTATCATACCTTCGATAACAGAATGAGGATCTCCTTCGAGTAAGGACCTATCCATAAATGCCCCCGGATCCCCCTCATCAGCATTACAGATAATATATTTATCATCAGATTCGTAATTATAAGCAAATCGCCATTTTATTCCTGTACTAAAACCTCCACCACCACGTCCTCTTAATCCGGAATCTTTAACAATCTGAATAACATTTTCTCTGTTTATACCTTCGTTGGCTATTTTTTTAAGAGCTGCATAACCGTTATTCTTGATATACTCATTAATATTTTCTGGCTCGATGTGTCCGCAATTTCTCAAAGCAATTTTTACCTGTGAGTCAAAGAAGTCTTCTTCGCCGGTATCGAACAATTCTGATTTTACAACATAATCTTTCATTGGATTATGATTAATAACATGCTCGTGCACAAGCTCAACTGCTATATTTTCGGTGATATCACCATATAAAAATGTACCGTTCTCATCAACGATTTCGACCAGAGGCTCTTTATAACACATGCCAACGCAACTTGTTTTTGCTAGTTCAAAATCTAAGTTCTCGGCATTTTTAATAGCGAGCAATTTATTGTATACTTTTGATGCACCGGCGGCAATTCCACAACTGCCCAAACCGACAATAACCTTAGTTCTGCTCATATATTATTCTTTTTCTTTAAGTTTTATTTCATTAATAATTTTTACGGTTGCATTTCCGTCAAGTTTCCCATACACTTCGTCTCCTATCATAATAACCGGAGCGAGCGAACAGCAACCTAGACAAGCAACAGACTCAATAGTAAACAACCCATCTTTAGTTGTTTCGCCATCTTTTATTTCGAGAGCTTCTTCAAGAGCTTCTGTTAACTCTGTTGCATTCTGCACGTGGCATGCAGTACCATGACATACCTTTATAATATGTTTTCCGACCGGTGCCAGCCTAAACTGAGAGTAGAAAGTTGCCACACCATACATTTGGCTTTTACTTATACCCAATTCTTTTTCGAGAGTGTCAAACACTATCTCGGGAAGGTATCCATAAATAGCCATCGCTGATTGTAGTAGTGGAATCATGTTTCCTTTTTTGCCTCTGTACTTTTCGATTGATTTTTTAAAGTCGGTTAAATCAACATTTTTTTGCTCAATCAGTTCTTTTTCCTGCAAGATTCTTTGTATTCGCATTTGCCGAAAGTATTAAAAATTAAGAATGTAAAATTAACAATTATTGAATTTTTTTTGGATAAAATTCACAAGAAAATAAAACTTGTATAAAAGCTTGTTGCAAAAAATCGCGAAGGAACAACCACCTGAATAGAGATGATCAGCACTATAAGGCATATTAGCCCGCATTATTCATGCGATTAGCTTTGTGTAGATACAAGGCGTCTAACTTTGCAGTCATACTCTTGTATTACAAAGAGTTAGCAACGCAGTAG
>RZYX01000337.1 GCA_009930155.1 Clostridia bacterium
GTTAGCAAACATTTAAAAGACCTCCGTTTCAATAACATCTGAGTATCTATTAATTTTACCATATTTTGCCCACCAAGTATCACCTTTTGGGATTGTAAGTTCTTCTGCATCTTTTGTAAATTGATGCTTATACCAAGTTCCTTTTCGCATTTTTCTATACCATTTGAGTTTACCTAAGTAAACATCTAACCAAGTTTGTTTCATAACAATAAAAGTTTGCTAACAATAAATAAACCCAATGCAGCGAGTTAGTGTTTCGGCTGCTATTTGAGTGCAATGGGTCGCTGCACGTGTGTTTATTAAGGTCGTTAGCGTTCATGCCAAGAAGGTATCTGAATGCGGTCGCCACTAACATTGAAACTTCTGTGATATTCATAAACTTCGCCATACCGATTTCTTTTTGTCACTGTAAGTTTGTAAAGTTCAACGCCAAAACTTACGTGTTCGTAAATCTCACCAGACCGATTAATTGTTTGAATGGAATAGTTAGCTGAAATTATTTTAGCTGGTTCAAATACTTTTTTCTTTGAACGTGGGTCAATTACAAGGCAATCAGAGCCTATTAATCGTTTTAAATCATTTGTATCCATTGTATAAATTTTATTCTATCGGTCTCCATCCGATAACATTATCCGACCGCCAAACTTTGTTAAAAAACACAATATCAAAATAAAAGCCAAGTTGCTTCTTACACTTGCATAAATACAGGCCAACATTTTTCGGCAGCTCCTCCTTCGGGTCTCGCCACCTCATAGCTTTTTTATAGCCAATGTTTTTTGCTTCTGCAATAAGCTTGTAAAATTCATCATACATTAATTCTTCGAGTTCTACCTGATCTATTTTATCGTCAAATGCGTTCTCTTCTGCTGTTTTCATAGTCCCAGTGCTTTTTTAATTGCTATACGTTTCGAAATTCTTGCCTGTGATAGCATTTCGGCGTCTCCACATATACTAGCCTCTTCCCACTCTAATAGTGCTTTTAACATTATCGGTGCTGCTGCAATAAGTTGGGCATTTGCTATTTGTTCATCCATTGTCTTCTTCCCGACTGTTTCGCATATCGGGGTGCGACTGTCTGCCGTAAGAACCTGAAAGCCGAAGTTCGACCTAACCCATTCCAGTTTCCCATCTCTCGTTTTTGTTGCCCTAGATTCTTTCATCAGCTCTGCTGCTTTCATAATTTTGTTTCTTAATTACATTCAATTATTCCTTAAATCCATTCAGTTATTCCTTAATTTCGCCGTTTATCCAATTATCCGACCTATTTTAAGCCATTCTACAGTATTATATTCTTCGCCGCTTGTGTATCCTCGCCCACCTTGTCAATCGTCAAAATGCCGTCGTCTGTGTCAGCCAGGAGGCGCGTCACCCCTCGGTCTATTGTCGATAATATCGACATAGCTGTGGAATCATTTATTTCGAGTAGACCGGCAAATCTTCTCGCCCCGAGTC
>RZYX01000338.1 GCA_009930155.1 Clostridia bacterium
ATCATATACTTTAAAATATACCGCAAGTGACTATTTTGGTGCTTATGACGGAGATGTACATAACATTTCAGTTGTTGTGAATAGTTTTATGGAAGGAACAAGTGAGAATAAAAATTCAGTTGAAGTTGAGTATATATTAACGACAACTGCCCCATCTAATGATTTTTATGACATCACAAAGAAAGCAAACTTTTATACAACTCTTCTTGGCTGGTCATCAACCGAGCAAAAAATTGAAAGTGGAGTTGCTTATGTATATTTTAGATTTCTTGATAATGGCAGTGAAATTCTTGATGCAAATGGAGACGTGTATTATGATTGCAGAATAATTAGCATTAAAGCAATGCCTCTCGAAAATTTTGTTTTCAACAATCCAACTGTCAGCAATCAAATTATTCGTAACTACACTTACACTGCACCAAACGATATCCCAGAATTAATTGGTGGCAGTGTCACATACAATGGGATTGTGATTGAAGGGACTTTCTCTTGGGCTTCAAATTCATTTAGATTCACAGAAATTGGAGATCAACTGGCAGAGATTGAATTTAGACCTAATGACGGCTTTTACTCGCCTATTTCAGGGCAGATAACAGTGAAAGTCTATACAGACAAACTCTACTATGGAACAAATTTAGCAATCAGTTCAACCAAAAGTTTTTATTATAACTATTCTTCTGGCACTCTTTCATCAATATGTTCCTCAATAACAACTATGAGAGATGCAATTAAAAACTTATCTTCAAACGGAAATATTTATATACTTGAAACCTATAATGTCTTAACTTCAGGTGAAGTCTGGGGCACATCTTTATTAGTCAACATAACAAGACTCGGCAGTTTTAAGGGAGATATGTTTGCCGTGACTCAAAATAACCTTATAATTGGCAAAATGGTTGATTCATATGGTGTTCAAACTGCAATGACTGGCACGATTAACATAAGTGGCGGTGCAGTGTGGAAAAATTCAAACCTTTTTTATGTGGACTTAACAACGGGCTCTAGTTATAACACAGGACTTTTTGCAAATGGTTCAATAATAAAAGTCTACTCTTCTGGCGCTTTGGAGTTATATGGCAATGTATATTTAAAAAACAATGAAAAACAGCCTTTAATCCAAGAAACAGACAGTTATTATGGTGGCGCAGTGTTGTCATATGGAAATGTCCTCCTAGCAGGAGCACAAATCTCAAATTGTATGGCGGTGAATGGTGGCGGGATTGCAGTTTTGGGCGGTGAATTTTCATTCATGGGTGGTTCAATTCAGTCAAACACCACCTATTATAGTGAAACAGTGACAGGTGGAGTTGGCGGAGGAATTTATCAAAACGCTGGCAGAGTTTCTCTTATGAACGGCAATATAACGTATAATAAGTCTTATTTCAACGGTGGGGCTGTCTATATCGTTCCAGGGCACAGGCGAGCTCGCGCTGAACGCCAACGCC
>RZYX01000339.1 GCA_009930155.1 Clostridia bacterium
TACTGCGTTGCTAACTCATTGTAATACAAAGGTATGACTGCAAAGTTAGACGCCTTGTATCTACACAAAGCTAATCGCATGAATAATGCGGGTTAAGGTTAAGTAGAGATAAGGTTTTACATTGCAGTAAACCGAACCTTATTCGCGATAAACCTTAGTACAAATCCATTTCTCCATATTTTTTT
The DNA here is from genome assembly GCA_009930155.1 of Clostridia bacterium. The sequence goes on from RZYX01000339.1 coordinate 186, forward strand.
AAACTTATTACCTCATTTTAAGCTATCAATAATACAATAAAACAGCTAAGTTTCCCCTGCAAATTCCCTGTCAAATTTTGGTTTTATGTTGTACATCATTAAACTTATTAAATCAATTTAAAATAAGTTTGCTACATTTGTTTCGGAAAATAAGTTTAACAATATAAAACACATATTATGAGAAAGCACATTTTTAATGCAGGTCCATGCAAATTAGCGGACAGAACTTTAGAAAACACATCAAAAGCAATTTTAGAGTTTAACAATAGCGGACAATCCATACTCGAAGTATCCCATCGCGGTAAAGATTTTCAAGCAGTTATGGACGAAACTGTTGAACTAATGAAAAATGTTTTAAGTATTCCAGATAATTACTCTGTTCTTTTCTTAGGTGGAGGTGCTAGTCTTCAGTTCTGTATGATTCCTTACAACTTCATGAAGAAAAAAGCATTCTATCTAAACACAGGGACATGGTCTAGCAAAGCAATAAAAGAAGCAAAAATGTGGGGAGAAGTAATCGAAGTATCTTCAAAAGATAAAGATTTTACTTATATCCCCAAAAATCTAAATGTACCTTCTGATGTTGATTACGTTCACATAACAACAAATAACACAATTCGCGGTACTGAGATTTTGGAAGATTGGAGTTTTGATGCTCCACTAATCGCTGATATGTCATCTGACATTTTAAGTCGTCCGGTTGATGTCTCAAAATATGCAATGATATATGGTGGCGCACAAAAGAATATGGGACCCGCAGGTGCTACTTTCGTAATTATTCGTAACGATATGCTTGAAAAAGTTGTTGATCGTCCTATACCAACAATGTTACAATATGGAATCCACATCGAAAACGGTTCTATGTACAACACTCCTCCGGTAATCAATATTTTTGCAATTCGCGAAACATTACTTTGGATTAAAGAAATGGGCGGACTTGTTGCGATGGACAAACTTGCTGCCGATAGAGCAAACATGTTATATAATGCAATTGACAACAGCAAAATGTTTAAATCTCCTGTTGCAAAAGAAGATAGATCAAGAATGAATATCGTTTTTGTTTTTGAAGATCAGTACAAAGAGCTTGAAGCAGATTTTGTTGCATTTGCAGGAAGTAAAAACTGCGTTGGACTAAAAGGCCACAGATCTGTTGGTGGATTTAGAGCTTCTACTTACAATGCTTGCACAATGGAAGACGTTGAAGTACTTGTTGCTGCAATGAAAGAATTCGAAGAAAAACACGCTTAAGATTATAAAGA
>RZYX01000340.1 GCA_009930155.1 Clostridia bacterium
GAATAATGTTCTTGTCCGCAAAATAGGACTATATACATTATAAAATTAATCTGAATCTTGCCAATTCTTGCAAGAAGGTATATCTTTGATATAGTTGGTGATTTGTACAATTTAAGATTTGCTGGAAAAGGTGATATATTAATATGGAATATACGTGCGAAGATAAGAAAGACCCAAATGTGAACTTATTAGATGAATTGCTTCTTATTTGTGAGCCCGATTGCTTAAATAGCAAAATATCAAATTGGGAAGCAAAATATATAAAACTAACAGACTTGATTGCGCAACATTGCACCAAGTGGCATGGGCCCGGAGAATATGGCAGCTATATTGAATTATCGGGAATAGCCATCGATTATAACCTGGACCACATTGAAACATTGGACTTGAACCGTTGTGTGGCGACGCTTATTTGTATCCAGCGCGAGCAGCATTTTGCCTATTCGGATGTTATTGGGCCGAGGCTGAAATCAGGAAAGTTGCTTAAGTTGGCAAAGAGACTGAAAGGTTTGGCAAACCAATAGTATTTTTAAATGAAAACTTGTATTAAAAATTTTAAGCAAATATACTGCTTGGCGTTATAAACTAAGTCTCTGATTATTTCGGTCTCGTTACCCAACTGGAGGACCAGTAAAAACATAAAAAAGGGGTTTTATGATGAAAACAGGAAGCGTTAAGGCCAAGATCATTTCCGGGGTATTATGTGCAGCAATCTTAGTAACAAGCAGTCCTTTTGTCTTTGCAGCAGAAGAACAAGCAGAAAAACCAATGACAATGGCCGAAAAAGTGGCCGCCGCACAAGCGGATAAGGTGACTCCCGCCACAACTATCCAGGTGACGGGTGTTCAACCGGGGCATGTTTATATTCCTAAAGGTACTACTTTTGATGTAGAACTTGTAAAAGCAGCTAACTCAAAAACAAATAAGACAGGGCAGGCAATCGAGGTTCGCATGGTTGATAACTTAATGATTAATGGGGTCGTTGTCATTGCCAAGGACACTATTGGTGACGCTACTGTCACGGAAGCTAGAAAAGCTGGTGGATTTGGGCGAAAAGGAAAGCTTATTATTACTCCTACAAAAATAAAAACAATTAACAATGTAAGCATTCCTCTTACGGCGAGTTTGGAAGGGGCTGGCCATAGTGATGGTGGTGCTGTTGCCGTAGCAGTAGCTGTTAGCTTGGTTGGGGGGATTTTCATGAAAGGCAGCAATATCGATTATCCAGCCGGAACAAATATAAAAGTCGCAGTTGAAAAAGATATTGACTTACAAACAACTCCCGATAAATTGGCTTTTGACATGAATCCGGCAAATCCACACGGTAACAACCTTGTTTTGATGGTTAAATAAACACTTTTTCAGTAATTGCCTAAAGCGAGAAAGAACAAGCGAGGGCAATATCCCACGCTTGTTCCAGAAGCTTTTTCACTAACCTGAAAGA
>RZYX01000341.1 GCA_009930155.1 Clostridia bacterium
ACACTATATGAATTGCTCGTGTACGCACGATATAGCGCCAAAATAATTACCTCGTGCCTTTTATGGACTCCAAAAAATCGGAAGGCATTTACATCAAACGCTTTATAGCTATAACAATGCCAATCAAAATTGCTTTTTGCCGTGTATTAATTCTTTATTAATAGACTGAATCAACTGGAGCATACTCGGTGCAATTAACACATTCATATCCAACATTTTCGTCCTGAATCAGCCAATAACCTAAAACCGGCGGAGTAGTAATGTAGTATATTGTGGGGTCAGCGTTTAAATTATCTGCGTTAATTGCGCGCCGTAAAGCACCGGTAACCAAATCATCTTCAAGCATTGTTACAGAAGCACAAACAAGTAATTTTTCGGCAAATATCATGCGCTTAGCCTTGCCTTCTCTCGGGTGAGGCCTATGCATTATAGTGGGGTTTGCTTTATCTTGCCTTATCCGCTGTTTTCCCGCTCTGTGTTTTGCCTTTATCAAGACGGAGTTATCCCTTGCACTCTTTTTCGGTTGTGCCAGTTACAGGCACGCTAACACCGTTCAAACGCAATTGTATAAACCACGTTCCGCTTTTCAGTTTTCGTAGCTCTGGCACTTTCATTTAATCACCAAACTTTCATCAGCCCCAAATTCTAAACATAGCGACATATACAAATAGTCCGCTTGCCGCATAAAGAATAATGAATTTTAATGCATATTCATCATTAAGAACATTGCGTAAAGGCTTTTTTACTTCAAAATGATTTGCAGCCCACTTGTTTATGCCTCTTACTATGCTACCTAAAATTTCGTTTGCAATGCGAATAACAACGAATGAACCAAGCCAACAAACGGCAGCTCCAACTATTCCATTAAATAAAATGTCAACAAAAACAATTGGTTTGTCACTTGCCGACAGGTATATCAAGTATGTAATGGGTGCACCAAACAACCAAGACCAATTCATGAGTAAAAAAAGTTTTGACCATGTGTTAATTGGTGTTTTGTTTTTCCCTGTTTTAGCAATTAGCAAGGGAATCAAAACCCAAACGGGAAAAGAAACAAATGCTATTGCAGCAAATTCGAATACAGCATAGATTATAAAACCCAATATATCAGACACGTTTATTTCCTCCCTTAACAAACTAAATTCGCTTCTGCTTCAATTAATGTGCTTGCTTGGATTATAATACCAAATACAAGTGTTGTAAACGACAAAAACAGTAAATATTACACAATACGATGAAGTCTACTGTAAAAACGAGAAGGTTATAAATGGACTTGGCTTATGTAAAAAGTTTATCGCTTTGTAAAATATAAAACAGTACTGGGGGCTACTTTAGCTTTACCCCCGCCCCCGTCAAAGGGGGGGCTGCCCTTATAACTTCAAGTATATCTTTTCGAATACCTCAAGGAGTCCCACCACGACGCATAACGCATGTACCTCCCC
>RZYX01000093.1 GCA_009930155.1 Clostridia bacterium
CATTTAACAATGGTTTATCTCCTGCTCAAAAACGTTTTCAATTTATGAAATCTGCTTAACTTTTTCGGAGGCTTGTTACAATTTTACTTGACTAGAGCAATATATTACAAGCAAATTTTCAAAGTTATTGAAAAAATATAATCTTCCGCACATACGATTTCATGATTTAAGACATAGCTGTGCCAGCCTACTTATTGCTAATGACTATCAGCTAAAGGATATTCAAGAGTGGTTAGGACACGCCGATATACAAACAACAGCTAACATTTATGGTCATATAGATATTGAAAGAAAAAAGAACATATCAAATTCAATGTCAAATATGTTTATATAGATTGTGTTAGGCAAAGTGTTAGAAGGACTTATTTTTAACAAAAATAAAAAACCTTACAACCAACAATAATGTTGATATATAAGGCTTTTTATGTGGTTGCGGAGACAGGATTTGAACCTATGACCTTCGGGTTATGAGCCCGACGAGCTACCGAACTGCTCCACTCCGCGATATCTTGTTTTTCCAGCGCTCTACTATTATAGCTTTATGTGCCTGAAAAAGCAAGTGTTTTTTTACTTAATTCGTTTTTTTTACGATTTAACTACAAAATTTATATAGTAAGACTGCTTTTATAGCGTTATTTCATTTAAGAAACTTTTTTACAGCTTTATACTTATTTTCCTTTTTTCATTGCATCTAAAATCAATCTTAACTTTATGCACTACTATTATCTTACCCAAAGTTGCTTTATAAACACAAAATAATATACTTAAAAAGCTTACCTTTGCCCATATAAAATATATCTCAGCAATTATCATAAGCATATGTCAAAAGTAATACATAAATAATATTTTAAAGTTTTTATTCTTCTTTTTTATAAAGTACAGAACAAACAAGTGTAGTGAGTGGAATTGTAAATAATATTCCTAAACTTCCCGCAATTGCTTGCAATATTTCAACTACTATCATTTCCATGTTCATTAAGTCAAGCGTCGAGTTGCTGTATGCTGCAAACAAAACAACAATGGCCAATGAACTTCCTATATATGCAAGGACTAGTGTATTTGCCATAGTTCCCATTATATCTCTGCCAATTGTAAGCCCAGATTTAACAAGCTGTTTTTGGGTAACATTGCCACCTGTTTCACTTATTTCTTTAAGGGCGGAAGAAATGGACATAGCCACATCCATAATAGCACCGACAGCACCTATAATTATTGCCGCAAAAATCAGAGCCTTAAGATTTATTGGATTATCCTCATTTATGTATAGAAGTCTTCCTGTTTCATCATTTAAAAATCCTGTAATCTTCAAAACTTTATCCATTGCAAGGGTTATGATGCCTGCAACCAAAACACCGCTACAACAACCAACCCCAGCTGCAATGCTCTTTTTGTTTGCTCCATTAATAATTATAAGAGTCATAATCGTTATATATATACACGTTAAAATCGACCAAAAGTAAATATTTTTTCCTGATATTATTGATGGGATAAACACCATAAAAACTGCAAGGCAAGTGAACACGAGAGAAACTATTGTATTCACACCTTTTTTTCTGCCAAACAATATTACAAAAAGAAAGAACACCCCGCCAAGCCAAATCATTGCATCAAATCTAACATAATCCCCCAAAAACCAATCGTAACTTATTTCATTGTTTGTATTATAATAAAGAAGAACTTTGTCACCCTCTTCAACTTCTTTAAGCTTGTTTTCATAAACATCGCCAATTGTTTGCAAGCATAAAAGTTCTTTACCTTTATCCTCACCCTTTAAAACAACGGCTTTAAATTCAATTTCAACACTCTTAACACTTTCGGTTACACCAAACCCCTGAGACTCTTCTTGACGGTCGGTAACTTGAGTAACTCTTGCTTTTATTGTTCCCATATCTCCGCCACCGTCAAGCTTTGGTGTATTTGTACTTGCAATTTTGTTTCCAACAAAAATATATACTATAGAAATAACAATTGCAGATATATATATTATTAGTTGTTTCTTTTTTTCAGCATTCATATAGTCACCACATTTTTTAAGTTACTTATATTTTACATGAAAAAGGAGCTATCCGCAAGGATAACCCCTTTTATATTATAAATATGTACTATAAATCAAACAACGCCCTGTGCCATCATAGCATCAGCAACCTTTATAAAGCCTGCTGCATTTGCACCAACAACAAAATTGTCTTTTGCATTATATTCTTTTGCAGCATCAGACATATTGCCATATATATTCTTCATGATTCCACAAAGTTTTGAATCAACTTCTTCAAATGTCCAGCTAAGTCTTTGGCTGTTCTGTGACATCTCTAAAGCTGATGTTGCAACTCCGCCTGCATTTGCAGCCTTACCAGGAGCAAACAAAATCTTGCTTTCAAGGAATACTTTTGTAGATTCAAGAGTTGAAGGCATGTTAGCACCCTCTGCAACTGCAAAGCAGCCATTTTTTACAAGCATCTTAGCATCTTCTTCTTGAATTTCGTTCTGTGTTGCACAAGGAAGAGCAATGTCACATGGTACTTCCCAGACTTTCTTGCCTGCAAAAAACTTTGCATTTGGACGAGCTTTTGCATACTCATTAATTCTTGCACGCTTAACTTCTTTAATATCCTTAAGAATAGCAAGGTCAATTCCGTCTGCATCATAAACATAGCCACTTGAATCACTTGCAGTAACGCACTTTCCACCAAACTGTGTTACTTTCTCAATTGCATAAATTGCAACATTTCCAGAACCAGAAACAACAACTGTTTTTCCGTCAAATGAATTCGAATGATCCTTAAGCATTTCTTCTGTAAGATAAGCAAGACCATAACCTGTTGCCTCTGTTCTTGCAAGAGAACCGCCATATGAAAGTCCTTTACCTGTCAATACGCCCTCATAAATACCTGTTATACGCTTATATTGACCATACATAAAGCCGATTTCTCTTCCGCCAACACCAATGTCGCCCGCAGGGACATCAACATTTTGACCGATAATTCTATAAAGTGATGTCATAAAGCTTTGACAGAATCTCATTATCTCTGTATCGCTCTTACCCTTAGGATCAAAGTCACATCCACCCTTACCGCCACCGATTGGAAGACCTGTAAGAGAATTTTTGAAAGTCTGCTCAAATCCCAAAAATTTGATTATACTAAGATTTACTGATGGATGAAAACGAAGGCCACCCTTATAAGGTCCGATTGCACTGTTAAACTGCACACGATAACCACGATTTACATGAACTTTTCCTGCATCGTCAACCCATGGTATACGGAATGTGTTTACTCTCTCTGGCTCAACAAGACGCTCGAGAAGGGCCCAATCCTGATACTTGGAATTTGCATTAACTATAGGTGAAATCGACTCAAGAACCTCTGTCGTAGCCTGTAAAAACTCAGGTTGCCCTGGGTTTTTCTGTTTTAACTCCTCAAGAACATTTGAAACATATGACATTTATATCTGCTCCCCTTACAATATTTTGTTTTTACACAAACATATTATATATCCATAAAGCTTGTTTTGCAAGGCAGAAATTCAATTGTTTCATTTTTTCTTAAATTTTACTATATTGTTGCGTTTTATGTGTATAAATAGCAATTCATTTGCACAAAAAAGTTATTATCGCTTTTTAAAAACAAAAAAACAGCATCACATTTATAGTGATGCTGCCATAAAAGTCAAAATTTAATTCCTCTAAATCTGCTACCTAACGGTGCTGAAAATGATGGTAAATAATCATCTTCATACTTACTATCATTATAGGTTGCATTTTCAGGCGCATAATTTGCCACAGGTTGTGCCGAACTTATAGGCTTCGTTTGCTTTGATGAAGGCACTATAAAATCAGGACAAGTAATAATTACTGGAGCTTCTTGTTGAAGCTTAGATATTTTATTAAACTCAGCAGGTTCTACCTGAACTCCCTGTATTTTAGGAGCTATTGGTTTTTCACTGATAACATCTCTTGCTTTGTTTGAAATTATTTTTTTTATCTTTGCCCTAATTCTAGCAATAATTCCAGGTTCTTTTTTAATCCCCATTTTTTTATTAGCAGCATTTTCTGCCTTTCTCTTCTCATTCCAGGCTAAAAAGTTTTTACGACCATATACAAAAAATACGCCAAAAGCTACAAAAGTTACTGAAAGTGCAGATGTAACTACTATAGCAATTGCGGCAAGAAAAGTTAAAATAGCATAAAGCTTTCTTCTATCTCTATCTTTCATTAAAAACATTACTCCTCTCACTTTAGTTAAGCTAATATTTATGATAACTTTTTTTATCTCTTATGTCAATTATTATGGCCTAAATACTCTTAAAATGATAATATAATATTTTAGATGTAATTATATTTTTTATTTTGACTTTTTGTGGTAAAATAATAAAATAATTTTAGAAAACATTTGGAGGTTAAATGTGAAAAACAAAAACATAACTTCTTTAATATCTAAGTTTTTTAACAAGGAAACAATGCTGTACCTTGTTTTTGGAATACTTACAACTGCTGTAAACCTTATTGTTTTTATGCTTTGCAACAAAACCTTTAAAGACATTAATTTTTCAGAAGTTCCTTTTTTATCTATTATATTTTTAGGTAAGCCTTATTTATTATCTAATGTAATAGCGTGGATTGTTGCCGTAACCTTTGCATTTTTCACTAACAAGATTATTGTCTTTAAAAGCAAAAGCTTTGAGCACCATTTATTTTTAAAAGAAATTGCGTCCTTTTTTGGTGCTAGAGTTTTCTCTTTAATCGTTGAACAGCTCGGGCTTATGTTGCTTGTTGACACCCTTTTACAAAAAGAGCTTGTATCAAAGATTATAATTAGTGTTGTTGTTGTTTTGCTAAACTATTTTTTTAGCAAACTATTAATTTTCAAAAAAAGTCCTAATTAACTATTGACAAACACACTGTACTCCTGTATTATTCACTTAACACAGTGACTCAGGGAGGTGTATTTTTTTGGCGTGGGATTTTAAATCCGACCGCTCCATTTATTCTCAACTTATTGACCATATTAAAATGGGCATAATATCGGGCGAACGTCCGCCTGGAGCAAAGCTTGCATCCGTACGGGAGCTTGCATCCCAAGCATCCGTAAACCCAAACACCATGCAACGTGCGTTAACTGAGCTTGAACGATTAGGGCTAGTTTACACCCAGCGTACTAATGGGCGATTTATAACACAGGATTTTGAAGTAATTGAAGACGCCAGAAATAGCTTTGCAAAAGAGCATGTCGGGGATTTTTTAAACCGAATGCAACAACTCGGGCTTAATAAAGCTCAGATAATCGAACTAATAGAAAAATTTTATAAGGAGGATTTGTAATGGGCAACATTCTTGAATGTAAAAACCTCAGAAAACAGTATGGTAAACTCACTGCTCTTAACGGTATTGACTTGTCTTTGCCTGAGGGAAAAATCATTGGACTGCTCGGACCAAACGGAAGTGGAAAGACAACACTTATCAAGCTAGCAAATGGTCTTCTTGTTCCTACTACGGGCGAAATTTCTATAGGGGGTTTTGCTCCTGGAATTGAAAGCAAAAAAATAATATCATATCTTCCAGAACGTAACTACCTTAACGACTATATGACAGTCAACCAGCTTATTGGATTCTTTTGCGACTTCTATCCAGACTTCGATAAAGCTAAAGCAACAGATATGCTTGCAAGACTTAATATAGACTCTACAAGAAAAATTAAAAATCTCTCAAAAGGCACAAAAGAAAAGGTTCAGCTCATTATGGTTATGAGCCGTAACGCAAAGCTTTATATCCTTGATGAGCCTATTGGCGGAGTTGACCCTGCTGCAAGAGATTATATTCTTGAAACAATCATTAGCAACTATAACGAAGATGCAACTGTTCTTATCTCCACTCACCTTATTGCAGATATTGAAACAGTACTTGATGAATTTGTATTTATCAAAGACGGTGATGTCATTATGCAGTCCTCCGTTGATGAAATTAGAGAAGAGCAAGGCAAATCTGTTGACGCTCTGTTTAGGGAGGCTTTCAAATGTTAGGAAAACTTACAAAACACGAAATGATTGCTAGCGGTCGTATGCTTATACCAATGTATATTGCATTTATTTGTACATCTGTTATTGGCAAGATTTTTATTTGGCTATCATCAAAAAAGTCTTTTGTTGATTCAGTTCCAATTACATTTTACAAAATAGTTAATGGCATATCATCTGTATTTACTATTTTATTTATTCTTATAGTTATTGTTTTTCTAATTGCTACAATATTATTCATACTTATACGTTTTTATAAAAACTACTATACAGATGAAGGCTATTTAATGTTTACCCTTCCTGTAAGTTCAAAGTCACTTATTCTTTCTAAACTTTTTTCAGCACTAATTTACACTATTTTAAGTTACACTATAGCTTTTGGTTCAATTGCATTGATTATGTATACAGATGAAACAGCTAGCTCTTTTAAATCAATTTGTAGAGAATTTACAGGTATGGTTGAAAGAATGGCACCTGAAACGAATGTCTCTGTTGGTGGATTTTTAGCAGAATTAATTTTCTTGTTTATTCTGCTTATCATGTGCAATTATCTCATGGTTTATACATCTACTTCCTTAGGCCCATCGATATTAAGCACCCACAATTTCATTGGCACTATAATAGCTTTAATTGCTAATATAGCTATAATAGTTTTTGTGTTTTTCAGATTTTTCATCCTTAATTATATAAACTATATTGATACATTAGACTTAAGCGTATGGAAAGTAAATCAATTTATAATAATTGGAATTTATGCTTATAACATCGTTTTTTGTATTATATACTTCTTTACAACCGACCATTTAATGAGGACAAAGACAAACCTCGAATAATATAAAATACAAAAACTACACTAAAAAGCAGATGACATTGTCATCTGCTTTTTTCTTTTTATCTGGTTATTTTAAGAAAGAAATAATTCTTGTTTTATTAATTAACAATCAAAACCACCAGTTGAACTGGTGGTATGCACAAGCCCTAGAAGGGCATATTACTGGCGGGTGCCTTAAGGCACATTGAAAGATTCGCCAACC
>RZYX01000342.1 GCA_009930155.1 Clostridia bacterium
CGGTGTATAGTGTGATAATGTCAGTGGTCGTCGCCTATACATCGTATATAGCGGTATCTCAAATATTAACTTATACCATAAATAAATTAACGATAGCACAATTAAGACAAATAGCATTATCAAAAAAACAAGTAGCAGCACAACTCGCCGCGACATTAACAACTAAAAATGCAAATACAATGTTGAATGTGTATTTATACACACAAAAGAAGTTGCATTTATCAACAAACATGTTAACAAAGGCATTTTGGAAATTAGCCGCAGCTATGGCCGCAAATCCAATAGCGGCAGCGGTCGCAATAGGCGTTGGAGTTACCGCTATAATTGGGTCAGCAGTTAAGAGTTTTAATAGTGTAGAAAACGTCTTAAAGCGCCTAAATAAAACAACAAGTGAATATAAAATATTAATGACCGAAGTCTCAAGTGCCATTGAGACATATAATGAAATAAGCAATAAGCCTTCCATGCGCAATAAGGATGACATGGATAAACTTAATAATGCCATAAAAATTCTATCTGAGCGTTACCCGGACGCCATAGATAAAACAAAACAATATGGAGATGAGGTTAAAATAGCAGCCGATAAAGTAAAAGAATTATATGAGAATGAAGCCAAGTTGTATCGCGGAAGGATGGAGCGTGACTACCAAAAATTATTAAAAAAGGAAAAGGCATTAAGTATTGATAAAAAACTATTAAGTAGTGATATAGCTTGGACATATAATCTTCCGTTTGGTGTATTTGGTAACGCAGAAAAGCAACTTGAAAGGGTTTCTGCTGAATTGGATGATGTTAAAACAAAAGCAGATGAACTTTATTATGTGCTATTTTCAAGTTATAGAGAGGGAGATGTGCGTGGTGATCTCCGTGGTGTACAGGAGTTTGTTTTTAAACTTGAATCATTAACGAAAAGATTATCTGGGGATCCGATAAAATTATTTGATTCCCCAGAAGATGTTTCGAAATACCAACCAACAGAATTAATAGAAGAAATAGTAAAAAAATATAATGAGGCAAAGAAGGGTGTCGAAGGTTATACAAAGATGCTTGAGTCCGAAAGGTTTACCACGGAGCGTTTAATGGCGTTGAGAGAGGACGAGAAAACAAAATTGTTAACGGAAAAAGAGGGTTATGAGCAAGCACAGAGAGAGCTGAAGGCTACAATGGACTTATCCAAGACAGTGTTGTCAGAGTATAATATGCTATATCTCTTAGAAGATAAAGACACCACAAAAGCAAAAACCAAGCAAGACATTCTTCGTGACGAGATAAACATGGTAAAAGATGCCCGTGATGCGTATGAGGCATATCTGAAAACCATGACGGAAGTACGCGCGAAACAGACGGTGGAGAGCCAGTTGAAATTTGCGGGATTGGATTTTGATATTTCGGATGCAGGTGCGTATAGGGAGTATTTGCAGAGTATTTATGACAGG
>RZYX01000343.1 GCA_009930155.1 Clostridia bacterium
CGTCCCACAAACTGCTTAAAGTGATAAACAAACCAGTTTTTGTCGGAATTGTATGTTTTCATAAGTATAAGATCGTGGAAGGTTGTTACTTTTGCTCCGCGATATAGTAGTGGCTGCTGGGGCATACAAAAATGAACAAGGTCTGGCTTTAGTTTTGTTAAAAATCTCCAGAAACCAAACTGTTCGGCGAGCGAGTAATTGTCGTATTCCGCAACCTTTACGCTAAAATTATCCACACGCGGTTTCCAGAAATCTTTATCTTTCTTGCGAACAAGTATAGTGTATTTGTTTTTTGTATCTATATCCTGAAGATAATGCAACAGCTTCTTTACATAGGTGCCGGTTGAGGAATTAATAATACGAGCATCGATAGCGATATGTTTTGTCATTTTATCTCCTTGTATTTATATAATAATGCACTAATACCAAAAAACACGAGATCGATCACCACACTCCATAATCTCGTAACAATTGTAATTACAAGAGCTATTTCTGTCGGCATAATAATACTTAATAGTGCTAATTGTATGCCTTCGCGGACACCTATTCCGCTAGGTGCAAATATTGCAACCATACTAACTGCGCCAGCTAGTGTACTTGCGCCCATTACAAAGAATATATGTTCGTAACCTAGTTCTGGATAGAGGGCTTTTGCGACAAAGAAAAGAGATAGGCTACTAATGAGTGAGCCGACTACATATAAACCAAACCCTTTAGCTATCGTTTTTCCTGTGGCGGTATGTTCGTCGCTAAAATCTTTATGTTTAACGAGCTTATAAGCGACTGACACTATACGATTAAACACTCGAGGTATGAGTACTGTTAAGCAGGCTAATATGCCAAGACCGATTATGACTTTGATGTTGTTAGATATAATGTTAAGTCGTGTATCAAATATCAGTAAAACGAGAGCAAAGAGAAACTGAACGATGATCTGCAAAGAGCCTTCTAGTAGCGAGCTGACGGCGAGTTTATTTTTTGATATTCCATAAACAAGTATTGTAGGATCAATTATGCAGCCTTTTCCGGCATTTTTTATTCCAGCTTTCTGAAGAAGAACAGGACTTGGAATTCCTCCGCCTGACAATACAACCTTTTTGGCAAAATATTTATTTTCCCTGCCTTTTTTTGTTTTTGCTTTTACGCCTTTAATTACGCCGTTTTCAACTATAAGTTCAGTACATTCTGTACTTGTAAGAAGTTTTGCTCCGTTTTTAACTGCTTCTTCAATATATTCTAAAGCAGTCCATCTTTCGCCGAAATTTTCTCCAATAGAAGTTTTTGCTCCGCTTATTTTATTATTTTTTACCTTATTGAGATTTATAAATTTCGGCATCGGCTCCCACTCATGACCAAGCCTGTTTCCTGCTTCCATAATATTTAAGGAAGCTTTTCCAAGATATTTTCCCGGAAGAATTGAAATATTTAACT
>RZYX01000020.1 GCA_009930155.1 Clostridia bacterium
CAAATGCTCCAGAGACAGGCAAGGTGTTTGACAAGTGGATAACAACAGATGGTGTGACATTTGCAAACGAAAACAATGCTACCACATCTTTCACTATGCCAGCTAAAGCGGTTACCGTTACTGCGATTTATAAAGATGCACCCCCTGAAACTCCTGATTATAAGATTATAGATGGAGAAAATGGCACATGGAATAAGGGCAAGACCACAGGTTTGGTGATTACTTCAAAAGGCGATTATGACGATTTTACCGGATTAAATGTAGATGATATCTTAATTGATACTAGCAATTACACTGTAGCAGCAGGCAGCACAGTTGTTACGCTAAAATCAGCTTATCTCGAAACGCTAACTGTTGGAACCCACGTAATTGCTCTCAAATTCGGCAACTATAGTGTACAAACTAATCTGACTATCCTTGTAGCTAATGAAGAGCCTGATGAGAGTAACCTTGTCGAGATCAAATCCGATAATAGAATCCCGCAGAGTGGTGAAATCGACCTTGTCGAGATCAACCCCGACAATAGAATTCCGCAGACTGGTGAAATCAATCATATATCACTTTTTATCGGTCTGATGCTACTCTCCGGACCTGCTATCATAGTCATAACTTATAACAAGAAAAAGAAAAGAAGTTACAATAAATAAGTAGATATTTTATTATAGAACAGGCGGTGACGAAAATTTCGTCACCGCCTGTTTGTCTGTCTCAACTGGAACGAAGGAATTAAAGCACGCAAAGAGCGTACAAGCAAGCTTGATCCGCTTAAACCGATTATTGATAAATGGCTGAGGAAAGACCTGAAAATGCCACTCAAACAGCGCCACGCCGGTACAAAAGTCTATGACAGGTTAAGCACTGAAGAGGAATATAAGGATAAATTAGAAGTAGGCAAGCAAACTGTCATTAATTATGTGAGCAGCGCTAAAAAGAGCTGTGCAAGGATACATGCACCGGAATCCATTGTCAGATATTAAAAACACGGGAATCAAAGATAAACGTGTTGAGTATTGGAGCACAGATGAATACGAGGAATTTTCATATTGTGCAATGAATCTTCCGAACTACTATTATGTTTTTGAAGTATTGTACTGTCCTGTTACAACTATATTGTAGCAGGACAAACAAACAAATCGATTTAGCAGTTTCTCTTTCTGGAATTTCTAAGCAAGATTATATCGTATCCAAATTATTTGACCGCACAATAGTCATTTAAGGTAACTGCAAGGTGTATAGGGCTGTGTATGACGGACTGCAAGAAGTACTAAAAGAGTTGTAGCGAGATGTTGGCAAACAAGTTGATGATGAGTTGCTTTCAAACATCAGCCTTATAACAAATGTTGTTGAGAATCTATATACGAACAGCGAAATATAAAAAGTTGAATTCGATCTTTTGGCTGGATTCTTTTTTTGAAAAACACAAATGCACTTAACCTCAAAGCCACTTGTTATTTTAGAAATTAGGAAATTGTAACGACTTTTGCAACGAAAAATCGGATAAATAGAATAAATTAAAGAAAATATGCAAAAAACAACTTAATTTTGTAAAGAAGAACAGTTATTATATAGGGAATTAGATATAAGAAAAAGAGTGGGAATAATAGCTATTTGTTTATAACATTCAATAGTATTTAAAAAGCAGGGACTTTTGGTCCTGTTTTTTGCAGTCTTAAGTGTTTAATATGTATAATTAGTATTTTGGGAAATATTTGCTGATAATATTTTAAAATATCGAAAAGTTATTAAGAAGATGGATATAATCTTAATGGGCAGCATAATCGTAAATGGTTCATTAATATTTTAAAAAAGCAAATGAACTTCTTGACAGATAAAAAAAGCTGTGGTATAATTTATAAAATTTAATAAAACAAACCGTTGAAGCGGAGATAACGGCAATAATGCCTTTAAAGAGAGCCCGTGTTGCTGAGAGTCGGGTAAGAAACAAGTTGTCAAATGGACCGTTGAGGGTGCAGTCAAATGCGTTTTCGCAAAGTATTCTGCAATGTGTTGGCATACATTAGTTGTCGGGGATATGTTTGTATCCTGTTAAGTGCATAGCCTAAAAGGCTGTGAATTCAAGGTGGTACCACGGATAATATATTTATTCGCCCTTGATAGAAATATTATTTCTATCAAGGGCGTTTTGTTTTTTATTAAAAGTTCCTCTGATAGAAAATCAGAGGAACTTTATTTTTCGGAGGTGCTTTTATGAATTACTTACCAAATTTTGAAACTGTAAAAGAAATTGCAGACAGCAGGAAATATAACATTCTGCCTGTAAGCTGTGAAATTCTTTCGGATATTTGTACGCCGATTGAGGCAATGAAGATACTTAAAAATGTATCGAATCATTGCTATATGTTGGAATCGGTTGCTGAAAATGAAAAATGGGGACGCTATACTTTTCTAGGCTTTAATCCTAAACTCGAAATTACCTGTCTTGGTAATCAGATGAAGGTTGGCGAAGTGGAAATAACAACTGAAAATCCCTCCAATCAAATCAGGCAAATCCTAGCGGATTATAAAAGTCCAAAGTTTGATTATCTTCCTTCTTTTACAGGTGGGCTTGTTGGATATTTTTCCTACGATTTTTTAAGTTATAGCGAGCCAACTGTGAAGTTTGAAACGGAAGACACCGAAAACTTTAAGGATGTCGACCTTATGCTTTTTGATAAAGTTATTGCATTTGATAACTTTAAACAGAAAATTATTCTCATTGCGAATATGCCTCTTGATGAGCCAGAGGCTGGTTATAATAAAGCATTATTAGAACTTAAACAATTAGAGGAATTACTTAAAAATGGCGAGAAAAAAGATGAGCCAATAGGCAAGCTTAAAGGCAAGTTTAAATCACTGTTTGATGAGAAAACTTATTGCAGTATGGTAGAAAAAGCAAAGCATCATATTCACGAAGGTGATGTTTTTCAAATTGTGCTTTCTAATCGATTGAGCGCTCCATTTGAGGGCAGTTTGTTTAACACTTATAGAGTGCTTAGAACAATCAATCCGTCACCGTATATGTTTTATTTTTCAGGAACTGATGTTGAAGTAGCAGGGGCGTCTCCTGAAACACTTGTTAAACTTCAAGATGGTGTTCTTCACACTTTTCCTCTTGCAGGCACAAGACCCCGAGGAAAAACTGAAGAGGAAGATAAGGCGCTTGAAGCAGAATTGCTTGCCGACCAAAAGGAACTTGCAGAGCATAATATGCTGGTGGATTTAGGCAGAAACGATCTTGGAAAAATAAGTCGTTTTGGCTCAGTTGAAGTTGAAAAATTTCACAGTATTGAAAAATATTCTCATGTTATGCATATTGGTTCCACCGTTAAAGGTGAAATTAAGGAGGAGTTCGATGCGCTGGATGCTATAAGCGCTGTGCTTCCTGCTGGAACACTTTCGGGAGCACCAAAAATTCGTGCTTGCCAGCTAATTGCAGAGCTTGAAAATAACAAGCGTGGTATTTACGGTGGTGCAATCGGCTATATTGATTTCACTGGTAATATGGACACCTGCATTGCTATTAGAATTGCTTATAAAAAGAACGGAAAAGTTTTTATTCGAAGTGGAGCAGGTATTGTTGCCGATTCGGTTCCCGAAAAAGAGTATCAAGAATGTATTAACAAAGCAGCGGCAGTAATTGGTTCCATTGAGAACGCACAGGAGGCCGACTTATGATATTACTCATTGACAATTACGATAGCTTTTCATACAACCTCTATCAGCTGATTGGCGAAATAACACCCGATATTAAGGTTATACGCAACGATGAAATGACTGTATCGGAGATTGAAAAATTAAATCCCGACATAATTATTCTTTCTCCTGGACCTGGAAGACCAGAAGATGCAGGCGTTATCATTGAGGTAGCTAAAACTATTTCAAAGAAAATACCGACTTTAGGGGTTTGCCTTGGTCACCAAGCTATCTGTGCGGCTTATGGAGCAGAGATTACGTATGCAAAAAAAATAATGCATGGAAAGCAGTCAAATGTGAAATTTGACATAGATTGTGCATTATTTAAAAATATTCCGCAAAGCGATTTGGTTGCAAGATATCATTCTCTTGCAGTAAATCCTGAAACAATACCCGATTCTCTTGCTGTTACGGCGGTTACCGATGACGGAGAGATTATGGCAGTTAAACATAAAGATTTTCCAATTTTTGGCGTACAATTTCACCCCGAATCTATTATGACACCGAGTGGCAGACAAATGCTTAAAAATTTTATTGAAGGAGATTTTGACAATGATTAAAGAGGCAATAGTTAAAATAGTGAGTAAACAAGATTTAACATATGATGAGGCATATACCGTAATGGATGAAATTATGAACGGTGAAACATCTAGCACACAAAACGCCGCTTTTCTTGCGGCACTTTCTGCAAAAAGTGCTAGAGCAGAAACCACCGATGAAATTGCTGGATGTGCTGCCGCAATGAGAGAGCACGCTACAAAGGTAGAAACTGATATGGATTTGTTTGAAATTGTTGGTACTGGTGGAGACAACGCACAGAGCTTTAATATTTCTACCACTGCTGCACTTGTTTGTGCTGCAGGCGGCATGAAGGTAGCAAAGCACGGAAACCGTGCTGCTTCCTCTAAAAGTGGAACAGCAGATTGCCTTGAAGCATTGGGCGTTAATATTCAGCAAGATCCTAAAAAATGTGTAGAACTTTTAAATGAAGTTGGTATGTGCTTCTTCTTTGCACAAAAATATCACTCGTCAATGAAGTATGTTGGTGCTATTCGTAAAGAACTCGGTTTTCGTACCGTGTTTAATATTTTAGGTCCTCTTACCAATCCTGGAAGCCCTAAAATGCAACTTTTAGGTGTATATGATGAGTACCTTGTAGAGCCGCTAGCACAAGTTCTTATGAATCTTGGTGTGCGTCGTGGTATGGTTGTGTATGGACAGGATAAACTGGATGAAATTTCTATGAGTGCACCTACCACTGTTTGTGAATTTAAGGACGGTTGGAACAAAACTTATACCATAAAACCTGAAGATTTTGGCTTTGAGCGTTGCAACAAAGCTGACCTTATTGGCGGTTCTCCTGAGGAGAACGCAAAGATTACACTTGATATTTTAAATGGCGAAAAAGGACACAAGAGAAATGTAGTTTTGATGAACGCAGGTGCGGCTTTTTATATTGGTGGTAAGGCAGAAACAATGAAGGACGGAATTGTTCTTGCATCCGAAATTATTGATTCTGGCAAGGCTCTTAATACACTAAATAAATTCATTGAAGTTAGCAACCGTGCGGAGGAATCAAAATGACCATATTAGATCAACTTGCTGACTATGCTAAAGAGCGTGTAGCTAAGTCAAAAGAGAATAATTCTTTTGAAGAGGTGCAAGAAAAGGCATTATCAATCGCTAAAGGAAATTTTGAATTTGAAAAAGCTCTTGCAAAAAAAGATATTTCCTTTATTTGTGAATGTAAAAAGGCTTCGCCCTCAAAAGGTATTATTGATCCAGAGTTTTCATATTTGAAAATAGCAAGGGAATATGAAGCGGCAGGTGCCGACTGCATTTCGGTGTTGACCGAACCCAAATGGTTTTTGGGCGATGAAGAATATTTAAAAGAAATTGCAAATTCTGTTTCTGTTCCTTGTATTCGAAAGGATTTTACTGTTGACGAATATATGATTTATGAAGCAAAATTGCTCGGTGCTTCTGCTGTGCTACTTATTTGTTCAATTCTTACAGAAAGGCAAATTATAGATTATATAGGCGTTTGTGATAGCCTTGGAATGTCAGCATTAGTTGAAGTTCACGATGAAAAGGAAGCCGAAATGGCACTAAAATTAGGAGCTAGAATCATTGGTGTTAATAACCGAAATCTTAAAGATTTTACGGTAGATACTGAAAATAGCCGACGTCTTCGAGAAATTATTCCGTCTGATGTACTATTTGTTTCCGAAAGTGGTGTGAGCAGTAGCCATGATGTAGAAAAGCTTCGAAAAATAGGAGCTGATGCGGTGCTGATTGGCGAAACATTGATGCGTGCTACTGATAAAAAGGCAAAACTTGCAGAGCTAAGAGGACGCATATGACTAAGATTAAATTATGCGGTCTTTCAAGACCTTGTGATATAGAAGTTGCGAACAAATTAAAACCTGAGTATATCGGTTTTGTTTTTGCTCCAAAAAGTCGTCGATATTTATCGCCAAAAAAGGCGGAAGAACTAAAAAAACTACTGCATCCTGATATTCTTGCAGTTGGTGTATTTGTGAATGAAGAGATAAAAACAGTTGCGAATTTTCTCGAAAATGGTATTATTGATATTGCTCAACTTCACGGAAACGAAGATGAAAACTATATTAGTAAACTGCGGACACTTACAGATAAACCAATTATTAAAGCCTTTCGTATTGAGAATGAAGATGATATAATTGTGGCAGAAAAATGTTCTGCAGATTTTGTGCTACTTGATTCTGGAAACGGTGGAACAGGAACGGCTTTTGATTGGAGTTTAATATCTGTATTAAAAAAGCCGTATTTTCTTGCAGGCGGACTTGATACATTAAATGTTAAAAATGCAGTTGAAAAGTTAGCTCCGTTTGCCGTAGATGTAAGTTCAGGAATTGAAATTGACGGATTAAAAGATAAGCAAAAAATGATGGATTTTGTTTGTGCTGTTAGAGAAAGGACATAAAAATGGAAAAACAATCGAACGGACGCTTTGGCATTTATGGTGGACAGTATATCCCTGAAACGCTGATGAACGCTGTCATAGAACTTGAAAAAGCCTATAACCATTATAAAAATGACCCAGAGTTTAATAAAGAAATTGCCGAACTTTTTAACGAATATGCTGGCAGACCTTCAAGGCTTTATTTTGCCGAAAAAATGACAAAGAATTTGGGCGGCGCAAAGATTTATCTTAAACGAGAAGACCTAAATCACACTGGCGCACATAAAATTAACAATGTACTTGGTCAGGCACTTCTTGCAAAAAAAATGGGCAAAACTCGTCTTATTGCTGAAACAGGTGCAGGTCAACACGGTGTTGCAACTGCCACAGCTGCTGCACTTATGGGAATGGAATGTGTTGTGTTTATGGGTGAGGAGGACACTAGGCGTCAAGCACTAAATGTTTACCGTATGCGTTTGCTTGGCGCTGAGGTTGTGCCTGTAACATCTGGAACTGCAACACTCAAAGATGCTGTTTCTGAGGCGATGCGTGAGTGGACTTCTCGTATTGTAGATACTCATTATTGTCTTGGTTCTGTTATGGGTCCTCATCCATTTCCGACTATTGTTAGAGATTTTCAAGCAGTAATTTCAAAGGAGATAAAAGAGCAGATTCTTGTAAAAGAAGGCAGACTTCCAGATGCTGTTATTGCTTGTGTAGGCGGTGGCTCAAATGCTATCGGTGCATTTTATCACTTTATTGAGGATAAGAATGTTAGACTAATTGGTTGCGAAGCTGCGGGTAGAGGAATTGACACCTTTGAAACAGCGGCAACTATTAATACTGGAAAACACGGTATTTTCCATGGGATGAAATCTTATTTCTGTCAGGATGAATACGGCCAGATTGCTCCTGTTTATTCTATTTCAGCAGGTCTTGACTACCCTGGCATTGGTCCTGAACATGCTTATTTACACGACATTGGCAGAGCAGAATATGTGCCAATTACCGATGAAGAATCTGTATGTGCTTTTGAATATCTTGCGAAAACCGAAGGTATTATTCCTGCCATTGAATCGGCACACGCAATTGCTTATACTATGAAAATTGCACCTACTATGGATAAGGAAAAAATAATTGTTGTTAATGTTTCAGGCAGAGGCGACAAGGACTGTGCTGCTATCGCACGATATAGAGGAGAGGATATCTATGAGTAATATAAAATCAGCTTTTGAAAATGGCAAGGCATTTATTGCTTTTATAACTTGTGGTGATCCTGATTTAGAAACCACAGCTGCCGCTATTCGTGCTGCTGTAGAAAATGGTGCAGATCTTATTGAGCTGGGTATTCCTTTTTCTGACCCTGTCGCCGAAGGTCCTGTTATTCAAGGCGCAAATATTCGTGCGTTAAATGGCGGAGTTACAACAGATAAGATATTTGATTTTGTTGAAAAATTACGCCAAGATATAAGTGTTCCTATGATATTTATGACATACGCTAATGTTGTTTTTTCATATGGAACAGAGCGCTTTATCTCTGCTTGTCAAAGAGTAGGAATAGATGGAGTGCTTTTGCCTGACCTTCCTTTTGAGGAAAAGGAAGAGTTTTTGCCGGTGTGCCACAAGTATGATGTAAATTTAATTTCACTTATTGCCCCTACCTCTGAAAACCGAATCGCTATGATTGCAAAGGAAGCGGAAGGGTTTTTGTATGTTGTTTCAAGTCTTGGCGTTACAGGAACAAGAAGCGAAATAAAGACAGATCTTGCATCAATTGTTGAGATAGTAAGACAGAATACTACTGTTCCTTGTGCAATAGGTTTTGGTATTTCAAACCCCGAACAGGCAAAGAAAATGGCAGATATTTCTGACGGTGCTATAGTAGGCTCTGCTATTATAAAGCTCCTTGAAAAACATGGCAAGGAAGCACCAAAGTACATAGGTGAGTATGTTAAATCAATGAAAGATGCCCTTAAATAAAAAGATTATAACAAGTAAAGCATATGAACATATTTATGCTTTTGTGACTTTAGTTCTGCGTTTCTAGGTCTAGTTTAAAGCGTTTATTTATATCGCAAAGCTGGTTTGAGCTTTCTTGATTTCACCGGTTATGCTTTTAGTGCATTGGTCATCTTGGCAGTGTCACTACTGATTCAAGATGTAACAATTTTATTTTGTTTGACATGGATTACAACGCTAATCTAAATAATAAAAACGAGGGTGGATTTTTTAAAAAATCTGCCCTCGTTTTTGCTTTTATATGGTTTTTAGTGGTTTATAATCATTTTTCGTGTTAAGGTGAATAAAATTGACATAATTTTATTTTATCTATATAATAAAATATATCTAGTGTTTTTATATTAAGGAGGAAAATTATGATTCGTCAAGGTTTAAAAAAATATGCTCAAGAACTTGGTTTCAAAGTTGGGGGTGGAGTGGCATACGGCGTATATAAGCAGTATTTGCTCACTCTTAAAGAGGGGTCAAATTGGAAAGCAGTAGCTTTTTCAGTGGATCTTACAGATGAAGCTGTAAAGAGTGAATTACAGGATGCGTTGTCAATTACTTCTTTTGATAAGAGGCTAGGGGTAAGAAGTGTTTCAATCAATCATGCTGTGTTTGAGGTTGTGTTTAAAGATACCTTTAAAACAATCTCTAAGATGAGCGATGCTATTGAGATTATTATTGAAAAAATGGCAGCTATAGGGGTAAAGAGCATGGAAAGTTGTTCCTATTGCTGGGAATCTCTTTTTGAAGGGGATAACAAAGCGGTGCTAATTTGCGGGAAAGTTTTTAGCATGCATTCCGCTTGTGTAAGAAAATATGAGGATGAGGTTAGGGAAAATGCAGAAGCGGCTAAAAATGAAGGAAATGTGCTCAAGGGCATCATTGGTGCTACCATTGGTGCTATTGTTGGTGCTATTCCTTGGGCGGTAGCATTCTATTTTGGATGGTTTGTTGGATGGCTAGGCTTTTTGATAGGAATTGCTGCCCAAAAAGGATATGAACTTTTCAAAGGGCGAGAAACTAAGGTAAAGGGTGTTGTTATTTTAATAGTATCTCTTCTTATCGTTGTTTTTGCAGAATATAGTACATATCTTTTTAGCTGGTGGTATGAATTTAGCACTGATCCTGAACTTGTAGTATACAACCTTTCTTTTACGGAAATATTCCATTTTCTAAATTCAAGCATAGCTGAAGATGCAGAAATAAAGAGAACTGTTATTGGCGATATTTTAATGGGTTGGCTTTTTGCTGGACTGGGTGTTCTTTCAACAATACGCCAGATTTTTACAAAAACTACTCTTGCTGGAATTGCTCCTGTAGTTCTTGGAGATAATGTAACACGGGAAACTGTTTGAACCCACTACTAAGCCCTTAAATCATTGGGTGTTATGTTGATTCATTTTCACTTAACAAACTAGTTTATATCGCAAGAAATATAGAAAATTAAAAGCCACAATCCCACAATAAATACTGGGTTTGTGGCTTTTTTATTCATAGGCATAAAACACAAGGTTTCTATTGCGACATTATCTTTTTTGTTGTATAATATATTCGTTATTTTAATTGAACTTAGCTTGTTAATATACTTTTATATTATTAAAAAATAAAAGCTGTTTGCAGTTCAATAACAACCTAAAGAGCAAGGGAATTTAATCACTGGAATTCGCAGCCTAGACAGATTTTATTTTTGCGGGGTAAAGTGATTAATAGCATTAAATACACATATATATTGCCGATAAGAAGAGTTAGTTTACTTCTAAGTGAAAGGGTCACGCACTTTAACAATATTAGGCGTGGTGCAACATCTTTTTGTTGTAATTTTTGCATTCGTGGTAAGCGTATTAGCTTAATTGAAATAAGGCGGGGCTTTTAAATGAACCAATTTTTTCAACAATCACCTTATGGGAAAATTCCTGTTGAATTTGGTGACAATTTTTTTGAAATAAAAGGTGAAACACCAAATCGCACAGAGAAAAGGCAATTGATGCTGCTTAGCACCCTTGTCGGTCTTGGTGTGATTTTTTTTATTGCATTACAGCAGACAGTGCCATATATATTTGTGTGGCTTGGGGTTGGCCCCATATACCTTTCAAATCAATTAGCACAAGCCGCAATTGAGGCATTAATTTCAATTTTTTGTATATTTATTCCGTTTGCAATTATATATCGTGTTATTAGCAAACGAATATCTTCAGAGACGGAGATATTGCCTTTTAAAAAGCCTGTTTCCCAAAAAGTTTTTGGTGTTGCTATCGCAATGGGCATACTAGCACTATTGCTTAGTAACTATCTTACGGGCGTGTTTATTTTTTATATGGACAGTATTGGAGTTAAGTTTACCGCTCCTGAGACTCAAAAGTTTTCAGGCGGAACAGCTACATTTTTGTTTTATATTATTAGAGGTGCTATGGTTCCTGCACTTATTGAAGAGTTTGCATTAAGAGGGGTTGTAATGCAGCCACTGCGTAAGTTTGGGGATAAATTCGCCATAGTTATGAGTTCTCTTATTTTTGCTGTTATGCACGGGAATATGGTTCAAGCTCCATTTGCATTTATACTTGGCTGTGCTATTGGCTATCTTGTTATTATTACAGGCACTCTTTGGACGGGAGTGATTATTCATTTTACAAACAATGCATTTTCCGTTGTTATGTCTGTAGTGTCAACTCAAATGGACTATGATATTTATTTTAAGGTATATTCAATTTTTAGCGTAGCTGCTTTATTAATAGGTGGTGCGGCAACTGCTTTGTTTATTTTTAATCGAAGTCAATATCCGTATCTTAAAAGTAGGGGCGGAGTCACCCGTGATTTAAAAAGAAAATATTTCAGAAGTGCCTCAAAAACTTATTTGCTTAACCCTGCACTACTTGTTGCATTAGGAATTTTAATATATAATATGGCTGATTACATTTCGTTTGGGGGATAATTATGTCTGACGAGTATTTTATGGGTCAGGCAATGGCACTTGCACAGCAGGCGGCAGATGAAGGCGAAGTTCCTGTGGGTGCTATTGTTGTTAAAGATGGTGAGATTGTTGGTAGGGGGCATAACCGCAGGGAAACCACAAAAAATGCACTCGCCCATGCGGAGCTTGAAGCGATAAACGATGCTTGTAAAACTCTTGGCGGTTGGCGTCTTTTTGCTTGCGACTTATATGTAACACTTGAACCGTGCCCAATGTGTGCGGGAGCTATAATAAATTCTAGGATAAAGAGGCTCGTATATGGAGCGGATGACCCAAAAGCAGGCTCTGCGGGCTCTGTAATCAACCTTTTTGATTTGCCATATAATCATCGCCCAATGATTGAAGGCGGAGTTTTAAAAGATGAATGTTCAAAAATTCTTACGGATTTTTTTAAAAGATTAAGAGTTAAAAATTAATATATAATCATTTGATTTATAGGAGATGTTACAAATGAGTGAGAATATAAACGGATGTGACCATGATTGTGGTTCATGCTCATCAAAGTGTGAAAAGGCGGATACAATTCTAGCGCAAAATGACCATAGTAATGTTAAAAAGGTTATTGGCGTTGTTAGCGGCAAGGGTGGTGTTGGAAAGTCGCTTGTTACTTCTCTTCTTGCTGTTGCTGCAAAAACAAGAGGCAACAAAGTTGCAATTCTTGATGCAGATATTACAGGGCCATCTATTCCAAAGGCTTTTGGAATTACTGAAAAGGCAGTGTCAACAGAGATTGGATTAATTCCAGAGCAGAGCAAAACTGGTATAAATATTATGTCTGTTAATTTGTTGCTTGATGAAGAAACAGCACCAGTAGTTTGGCGTGGTCCAGTAATAAGTGGTGTTATTCAGCAGTTTTGGAAAGATGTCGCTTGGGGCGATATTGATTATATGTTTGTTGATATGCCTCCAGGAACAGGTGATGTTCCGCTTACTGTTTATCAATCTATTCCAATCGATGGAATAATAATCGTATCAACACCTCAAGATTTAGTAAAAATGATAGTCACTAAGTCTTATAATATGGCAAAGATGATGAACATTCCAGTCATTGGCATTGTTGAAAACATGAGTTATGCTCAGTGCCCTGATTGTGGCAAAAAAATCGAAGTCTTTGGCAAGAGCAAAGCAGACGAGATAGCAAAAGAGCTTAATATCAAGGTACTTGCAAAATTGCCTATAGACAGTAAAACCGCAGAATTTGTCGATAATGGTACTGTAGAGCTTGCAGATGAATCACTTCTTCAACCTGTTATGGACAGCATTATTGACTTTATAAAGGAGTAAAATATGTTAGAACTTAAAAACGTATCATTTAAAGTTCAAAGTGACGATGGTGAGCTTGCAATAATAGATGGACTTAACCTTAAAGTAGATGACGGCAAGTTTGTTGTAGTTACAGGGCCTAACGGCGGTGGCAAGTCAACTCTTGCAAAGCTTATAATGGGAATTGAAAAGCCAACAGGTGGCCAGATACTTCTTGATGGCAAAGATATAACAAATATGAGTGTGACAGAGCGGGCAAAGCTTGGAATAGGCTATGCTTTTCAGCATCCACCACGCTTTAAAGGGCTTACAGTTCGTGGACTTTTAAGTCTTGCACATGGCAGTGAACTACCAGACTATGCTTGCTGTGCGTATCTTACAAATGTTGGGCTATGTTCAAAGGATTACCTTAACAGAGAGGTTGATACTTCACTCTCTGGTGGAGAGGTTAAGAGAATAGAAATAGCTACTCTTATGGCAAGAAAACTAAAAATTGCTATATATGATGAGCCAGAGGCGGGCATTGACCTTTGGAGCTTTACAATGCTTGTTGACAGTTTCAAAGCAATTGGTAAGGACAGACACGATAGTGTAATAATAATTTCTCATCAAGAGAGAATAATGGAACTTGCGGACGAGCTTGTTGTAATTGCAGATGGTAAAATTCGCAATCAAGGACCGAAGGATGAGTTGTTGCCAAACCTTCTTGGTGAGTTTAATGGCCAATGCAGTTTGAGGAGAGAGGTTGTGACTAAATAATGCAAAACAAATTTGATTTTAAATCATCCCTTAAAAATGTTGATAAAGGTATCTTGGAAGAGATTGCCGATTTAAAAGGCTCTCCAAGTGGAGCTTATAATATTCGCCGTAATGGTGAGGGAATGGTAAGACATTCTACAGAAAATATAATAATTGAGCCAAAGAAGGACAAGCCTGGTATTGATGTAACAATTAAGCCAAACACAAAAGGCGAAACAGTGCATATCCCTGTTATTATAACGGAGACAGGCGTAAATGATGTTGTTTACAATGATTTCTTTATTGGGGAGAATGCAGATGTTTCGATTGTTGCAGGCTGTGGAATTCACAATTGTGGTAGTGAAACAAGCCAGCATGACGGAATACATTCTTTTTATATTGGCAAGAATGCAAAGCTAAAGTATATTGAAAAGCATTATGGCGATGGTGACGGTAAAGGTGAAAGAGTGCTTAATCCAACCACAATAGTTGAGGTTGGCGAAGGTGCATATTGTGAAATGGAAATGGTTCAGATAAAGGGCGTTGACTCAACTGTGCGTGAGACCAAAGCCACAGTTGCAGCTGGCGGCAAGATTGTAATGATTGAAAAACTTATGACACATGGCAACCAGTTTGCACGCTCAAACATGGAGATTAGTCTTGATGGAGAGGACAGTGCAGCACAGATAATTTCGAGAACAGTCGGTAAGGGCAATTCAGAGCAAATTTTCTATCCAAAAGCAATTGGAAACAACAGATGCAAAGCTCATGTTCAGTGTGACTCTATAATTATGGATAACGCAAAGATAAGTTCTATTCCTGCAATAGCTGCAAATCATACAGATGCACAAATTATTCATGAGGCTGCTATTGGTAAGATTAACAATGACCAGCTTGTAAAGCTTCAGACTTTTGGAATGGATGAGGAAGAGGCAGAGAATGTTATACTTCAAGGTTTCTTGAAATAATAAAAACTGGACGACACATTGCATAGTAATTAGATTTATTAGTTTATATTAGTAACAATTCTTCTCGCTAAATTATTAGCATTATAATTATTGAAATATCATATATATAACGGTATCCATGACTTTACCCGAAAGGCGTGAGGATAGTTGTATATACTTGTTCATCGTAATAAGTTGATTTTTATTGCGAGTAAAATTATTATAATGCTGATACTTATAGCGGGTTGTTTTATTTTTTTTGGCCAGTCAAACTCGGTAAGAGTTGAGGAAAAGGTGCAAAAAGATTTAATCAAGTGGGTGGATTTAAAGTTCACTTATGAAGCATTAGATTATGCAGTAAAGCTTGATATAAAATATCATGATAGTAATACTCCTATGAGCTTTATCAATCTTTTGGCATATATATCAGCCAAAAACGGAAATAATTTCAGCAACTTTAAGACTAGTCAACTAGACGATGTGGCGGAACAACTTAAAGCAGGCAAAACAATGGATGAACTTAGTGCTAATTTAAAATATTATAATTACTATAATGAAACTTATACAGCGGCACTTTCAGGCCTTGTTGGCGATTATGAAATTGAGGTTGAGGACGAAACATCTTCGACGGGTAAAAAGTGGGAAAAAAAATATGGCATAAAAGCGTTTTCGCCAATTGCCAAAGGATTTTATTATACAGATTATGATGATTTTTGTGTAAATCGTTCCTATGGATTTTCGAGAAAGCATCTCGGACACGATATGATGGGATACATTGGAACTCCTATTATTGCCGTTGAGGGCGGAATAATTGAAGAACTTGGTTGGAATCAATACGGCGGTTGGCGTATTGGAATACGAAGTCATGACTCCAAACGATATTATTATTATGCTCATATGCGTAAGAATTTTCCATATAATAAGTCGCTTAAGATTGGCTCAGTTGTTAAAGCAGGTGATGTTATTGGTTATATGGGGCGAACCGGATACAGCCTTAAAGAAAATGTAAATAATATGACCGAGACGCATCTTCACATTGGGCTTCAGCTTGTTTTTGATGAGTCACAAAAAGAGTGTGACAATGAAATTTGGGTTGATACTTATCCCATTATTCAACTACTTTATCAAAATAAGAGCAAAGTAGTAAGAAACAACGAAACTAAGGAATACAGTCGAGTTTATAATATTCGTGAAATAGATGAAGAATAATACAGGACCATCTGAAACCATTGAAAAACTGGATTAATAGAAAAAGTTAGGATAATACTTTGGGCATGGTTTTTAAGTTATAGTTTTTATATTTCAAAGCACCTAAAGCATTGCTTTAGGTGCTTTGAATTTTATTATTAAAATTTTGCAGAACTTATTGTTCCGCTATTTATTTATAATTTCTTTTAACTTCTCATCTGCTAACTTTATTTTTTCTTTTCTATTATTTGTTCTATTTTGAATTTTGATTTTTTCTTTCTCAGATGAGCTATCTTTTAAATAATTATCATATTTGTATAGCCTTCTTTGCCCTGTTCGTATCGTTCTTTCATATTTCCTGATTTTCTTATCTTCATGATGACTTCTTTCCGAAGCTAACAAAGGGGAAGTTATAATCTCTTCTTCCATTTTTGCTACTTTATCAAGGATGTCTTTTTTCTCTGGCATATCTTCAGGAAGATTTTTTAATGAAATTTTTATATCGTCTAAATTACTTAATCTGTGTTCAAGTTCATCAGTAATATTTTCTACTAATAATTCAATATGTTCAAGAACTTCTCCATTAGCTCTATTGTAATTTTTCCCGATAATAATCGTAGAAATAGCAAGTATGATTGACGCTATACTTGCTATAAAAAATATAAGCCCAATAATTTTTTCGTTTTTCGACATAATGTAAAATGGAATAAGAGCCAGTATAATAATTATGCTAATTATATAAAGCCATATCTTCTTCTTTTTCCATATCTTATCCGTATTTTTATTTGATTGATTATTGCTCATTTTATTCCTTCTTACTTCCATGATAATTAATTCTATGGCTTTATTAGTTCTCAAACATTTTTATCAAATGTTTTTGTATGTTAATACAACTTCTTCAGTTACATTTTGTGTGCCAGTTTTTTATCCTATATAAAATTGTTTTGCTAAAGGGTTAGTTCTGTTTATTTATATTTTCTTAGATTTTTGTAACAGAATTTAAATTCTTTGAAAAATTTGGATTTTGCAGGTTCGAGTTATGTACATTTAGTGTTTTTTAAAATATTAGTCTTCGAATTGATAAATTCTAGGAATTTTAGTTTTTCCGTTTCTTCTGAAAAAGTGGTTGTTGGAATAATGTATGCACTTATAGAATTTAAATAAATATAAATAGCTTTTTCTGTTACAGCAATTTTTTCAATTAATGAATAATTCGTTTTAGTTTCAGTGCTTGGTGTGATTTCATGCATAAATTCATCATCGAACGTTAATATTGACTCTTTGTTATAAGGTAGGTTGCCTTCTTTTTTCATTTTTTTTATTCTTTTTTTTATGGGTTTTAAAAAATTTTTTTTACTATAAACAATCCACAATATAGATGAGATTATCATCGGTATTGTTAAGATTAAAGATAATTCAAAATCAGAGGTGGCACCAAATAATATAAGAAGGTACATAAAACAAATTAATGGGAAAAGAATTTTAAAAAACATAAAAGATTTTTTGCCAGAAGGACTATTTAGTAAATGATATTGATTAAATAATATATAATCATCATCATTTAAAGTTATTTTAAACTCAAACATAATTTCTACCTCTTATTATACAAAATATTATGTGACTCAAATTTAATTTTTATAAAACCGATTAATCTCTCTATAAATTTGAATTGCTTTTTAACTAAGCATCAAGACTAATAAAATATATTAGTATATTTTGGTTAGTTTATTGTGCCAGTGTTTTATTTCGTCAGTAACCTCCACCCAACATGGATGGAGGTTATAATAATGAGTTGTTAAGACTTGCTTATTTATTTTCTTTAAGATAGTTGGCTACCCGCTCTTGAGCATTTGCTTGAAGGTTATAATAGTAGAAAGGATAATCGAAGCTGTGGAAAATGCCTTTTCCAAACAGGGCACCTCCGGGTGCATATTTATCCACATCCACAGTACTACAGATGATGACACCATTTGTTTTATCCACACGAGCATCGGCAAAGTTCATCACTTTTACATATGTGCCATCTGGATTGGTAACCACCGAACCATCTGAGTTTAGTTGCAGAGAACCAAGATTATCAGACGCAGAGGCTACTGTTTCGTCAGTGGTCCAGCTAATGGGGTTAATTACATGTGCTGTAGGCAACACAACGCCGTTGGTTCCTTCAATGGTTGGAGCTTGAGTATTGTAGGAAATAATAACTCCAGTGTCTTTAGCGCCAGTGGCAAATTTCAGATGTGGGTTTTTGGCTAGATAATCATCTGTAATGGAATAGCCAATGACATATGCCGCAATCATTCGTTTGTAAACATCCGGGTGTTCTTTCATGTAATCCTGTAAGATATAGATCATTACATTAGAACCTTGGGAATGGCCCGCCAAAATAAAAGGACGACCATTGTTGTAATGCTCAATATAGTATTCAAAGGCGGCAGTGGCATCTGTCAGCGGAACACCTTTTACAACTTCTTGCTGTTCCTCAACCGACATTTGAAGGGTAGAACCTGCGTCATCTTGACGGTAGTAAGGAGCATAGATATTGGCGATAGTTTCAAAGGCTGTAGCCTGCCTGTCATAAGCCATTTTTGAATACTTAAGCATGACAGGATTGTCAATTTCACATATAATTGGATCGTCTGCATTTACCTTAGCCCAAGAGGATGGGTACAGGTAGAATACATCCACTTCTTTGGTCGGTTCTGTTGGAAGGTTCAGCCAGTGATCACTTTGGCTGTAATCTGTAGGTGAGATTTTCGCTTTTGTGTCGTCATCCTTTGAGGTTTGCGTCTGTGTGTTGTTGTTATCCTTTGTTGTAGTACATCCTGTAATAACTATCATGCAGCAAATTGAGAGTGCAAGGCAAATGGATATAATTCTTTTACTTTTCATTTTATTCTCCTTTGTATGCAAGTGTAATGTAGACATTTACAGAATAGTGTAGCGCATAAAGCAAATAATAAGGTTTTATTGAAAAAATATTTTATATATTTAATGGTATAATTTTAGCATAATATTTTAAGAGTGTAAATAGAAACATTATTAATGATAGATTGTCATTTAATGCATTAATTTATACTTAAAATATGCTTTAATTTATATAAATTAGTTTTTTGTAAAAGCTAAATTCAATAAAATAATTGCTTTAAGAGGACATCTTATTGTATTATTAATATTAGTGAATAAGAGAAAGTGTTGGCATAATAACAGAAGAAAGTGGATGTATAATGAGAGAGATTGATGAACTTGCCATAAAAGCTGCATCAGATGATAAAGCATTTTCAAAATTAGTTGAGGATCAAAAACATTTCATCATAAATTGCACTTTTAAAGCAACAAGAAAATATGTTAGAACCAGTGATGATGAGTGGTCAATTGCATTGTCTGCCTTTTATGATGCTGTAAAAAGCTATGACGAAAGTAAAGGCGGTTTTCTTCCTTATGCTGAACTCATGATTAAGCGAAAATTAATAGATTATTATAGAACTGGAAAAAAGTATGCATCAGAATATCTTGTAAATCCAAGTGTATTTGAAGCGGGACCGAATGAAGAAAATGAAGATATTGGTCTTAAAATTGAAATCACCGAAAAATTAGTTGAAAATACGGATTATTCTCTTAAGGATGAAATTGAAGCTGCCAATGCAGAGTTAATGAAGTTTGGCTTTTCGTTTTTTGATCTTGCAGACTGTTCTCCAAAATCTCAAAAAACAAAAGAAGCATGCAAGAAAGCAGTTTTATATATTCTTGATAACAATATAATTATGGGGGAAATTTATTCATCAAAACAACTTCCATTAAAAGTAATTCAAAAAAATACAGACCTACCCCGAAAAATTCTCGAGAATTATCGTAGATATATAATAGCGGCAATAGAGATACTTTCCGGAGAGTATCCTGGCCTAGCTGGATATATATCATACATCAGAAAGGATGGCAATTAAAATGAAATCTATTGTACTTGAAATTCGTGGAAACAAAGCGGCATTGCTTTCTGATGACGGATGTATAACGAAAGTTAAAAATGAGAATTATGAAATAGGACAGGAGGTATTGATTAATATGAAAAAAAATATTAGTTTAAAGAAAAAGGTTGCTTACATGGCAGCAAGTTTTGCAGTAGTACTTGGAATTGGTGCAGCTACATATTACGTTCCAACAACATATGTAAGTATGGATGTAAACCCGTCAATCGAATATAAAGTGAATATGTATAAAAGGGTTGTTTCGGTTAAAGGTGTAAACGAAGACGGTACTCAAGTTGTAGAGAAAATTTCTTGGGCTAGCTTAAGAAATAAGTCAATTGATGAGGCAATACGCTTGACTGTTAATGAAGTTGCAGATGAGGGTTACTTGGACAGTGAGGATAGCGGGATAGTAATTGCAACATCATCAAATGATATAGACAAAGCAGCTGTTCTTGCAGCAGCTCTTGAAAAAATGGCAAATGAGGCTTGCGAAAGTAATGATTGTACTGCAACAGTAGTTGCTGAATCTGTTGAAAAAGAAAGAGTTCAAGAAGCACGAGAGCTTGGCGTAACTCCTGGCAAACTTAATCTTGTACAAAAACTTATTAAAAGCTCGGAAGATCCTGACAGCGTTAACCTTAAAGAATGGCTCAAAAAACCAGTTAAAGATATAATGGCAAAAACTAATGAGAATAAAGAACAGAATGCTGAGCAAGAAAAAAATGCTGGCGATACAATAAAAAATCAAGAAAATAACAATAAAGAGATTAATGGAAACCCTGCAGCGATGCCACAAGATAAAGGAACAATAAATCCTAATCAGGGCAATGCAACTAGTGATAAAGCAAATTCAGGTTCAACTTCAACTTCAAATCCTGCTAATGCAGCTAATCCTCCAGCACCAGAGAATGGTGGAGAAGTACCAGAAGGAAATGCTGAAGAGGGAAATATGAAAAATCTTCCACCCGCTCCAGGTCCGAAGTTGGGAGAAGCTAGCGGTAAAATGGGAAACAGTTAATTTTACATGAAGAATTATTTGTGGGCTATTTTTGTATCATTTAATTTTACAATTTATTAAAGATAAAAGAGCATTAGAATTTGTGTATAAATTTGCACCTCCTAGTGCTCTTTTGTTTAATTATTTATTTGATTTTTATTGCGACATCAACGGAAACATCATATGTTGTCAGTTTGCGGTTTGTCTTTTAAACATAATCTTAACACTATGTTATAGGAATTATATGAAGTGTAAATATTTAAAAATTTTTAATGTTACTTATTTAAAAAGTTCAGCAAATGTTCATCTGGAGTTCAGTGAGAAAACATTAGAAGTTCAATTATATGTTGTACAATTTATTTAGTTCATATGAAAGGAGGCAAATGAATTAAAAGAATTTTTTGAAGTAAGCTTTATTTAAAAACGATTATAATTATGAAAGGGTGTATATTTATGAAAAATTTAACTAAAATTGTTTCAAGTGTTCTAGCAGTAGGAGTTTTGCTGACTACAGGCATTACGGCTTTTGCTACAACAGACACAGAAGCCAACACTACTACCTCATCGAATACAACTATCTCAGAAAAATCTTGTGATAAAGGTTCAATGAAAAAAGTAGAACTAACTGACGAGCAAAAAGCTGAAAAGGCAGATAAGATGAAAGAAACTTTAGCACAAAAGCTAGACGACGGTAGTATAACACAAGAGCAATATGATAAAGCTATTGCAAATATTGCAGACGGTAAAAAGCCAATGATTTTAGGCGAAGGTAATAAGGATAGACCAGAACTAACTGACGAGCAAAAAGCTGAAAAAGCAGATAAGATGAAAGAAACTCTAGCACAAAAGTTAGAAGACGGTAGTATAACACAAGAGCAATATGATAAAGCTATTGCAAATATTGCAGACGGTAAAAAACCAGAGATCTTAGGCAAAGGGGATAAGGAAAGACCAGAGTTAACTGATGAGCAAAAAGCTGAGATGATAGATAAGATGAAAGAAACTTTAGCACAAAAGTTAGAAGACGGTAGTATAACACAAGAACAATATGATAAAGCTATTGCAAATATTGCAGACGGAAAAAGACCAATGATTTTAGGTAAAGGTAATATGAAACGTCAGAATGAATCTGAGGTTAATGGTAGCACAGGGGAATAAGCTTGTTTATTGTAGAGCTTATTTAACAAAAAAAGCCAGCGTAGATTGTTTAATCTACGCTGGCTTTTTATATTAATCATTTTTATTTAAACTAAACCAAAATATACTACTTTTTCCAATTTCTGATTCAACACCATACGCACCATCATGCATTTCAATAACTTTTTTTACAATAGAAAGTCCAAGACCTGAACCTATTATAGGTCTATTGTGTTTTTTATCAATCGTATAATATCGCTCCCATATATATGGCAAGTCGCCTTGATTAACGCCCTCTCCATAATCAATTACCTCGATTTTAACGACATCATCTTTAATAATTTGATTCACGATTACGGTCTTTGCATCTACACTGTGTGTGATTGCATTGATTAAGAGATTGTAAAATACTTGGATAATTTTTACTTCATCAGCACATAAATATGCATCTTCATCATATTTAAATTCTAATTGAAACCCTTGATTCTTAACAAGCTCTTGCATGCGATTTATAGTTTTTTTCAAGCTTTCAGTTAAGTTGAATCTCTCTTTATTAAGTTTAGTTGTGCCTGCTTCAAAATTTGAAATATCAAGCATATCATTTACAAGTGAGGTTAACCTTTTGGTTTCGTCCATAATAATTTGGCTCTGTTCAGAAGTGATTTCATCGGGAAAATCATTCATCATTTCAGCATAACTGTAAATAAGGGCGAGCGGTGTTCGCAAATCGTGAGAGATATTTGCCATTAGTTCACGTCGCATTCTTTCTACTTTTGAAAGTTCCATAGTCGCTATATTTAAAGTGTTAGATAATTCTTTGATTTCCAAATATCCTTCACCTTGGAATTCTATTTCGTAGTTACCTACGGCTAACATCTTTGCACTTTGGTTAAGCTGCTCAATTGGCTTTGATATACGCTTTGATATTATGATTGCAAGCAATATTGCAAGAAACACCATTATACCCGTTATAATAAGAAGTTGCATTTTTAATGTGGATATAGTTGTATCAACGGGAGTTACAAAAGCATAAAAGGTAAGAGAAATCTTACTGCCGTCAGCTAAAACAAATTCTTGAACTCTAGTGATGGATTTTTGATGTCCACGGTCATTTTTATTTAGAACAGAGCGAACAGGTGCAGTAAAGTTTTGCGTTGGTTTTACTGTTATTTCTTTTGTTAATTCAAGCTCATATAAAATATCTTCAAGCATGGGATTGTTAATATTTTCTTCAACTAAAACAATGGATTTTTCTATCTCGTTTTTACGGATGGATTTATACATATCACTTAAAAAAAATGTCTGAAATATCCATAGAATAGCAAGTAACAACGCACAAAAGCCTAAAAGAAATCCAAATATTTTCCATTGTAATTTAAGTTTATTCATCAAATCGATACCCCAATCCGCGTAGAGTTTTAATTAGAGTACCATATGGTTCTATGGATTTTCTAAGTAGTTTCATATGAGTGTCGAGTGTTCTATCGTCACCCATATAGTCATAACCCCAAACTTCTGATAAAATTTGTTCTCTCGTAACAGCAATGTTTTTATTGCGAATAAGAAAAAACAATAAATCATATTGCTTTGGCGCCATATCTATTTGTACTCCATCAACAAAAACTTTGTATGCTGTAATATCTACCTTGAATCCATCTTTTTCAAATATAATATGATTATCTTTATCTTGTTTTTCAGATTTGTTTTTATCTACTCTTCGTAAGATCGCACTTACTCTAAGCATGATTTCTTTTGAAGAAAACGGTTTAATAATATAGTCATCTATTCCAAGCTCAAATCCTAACACTTTATCATACTCTTCTCCTCGAGCAGATAGCATGATTATAGGTATATCAGAGGTTTTGCGAATTTCTTTTACAGCGGAAAATCCGTCAAGCTGAGGCATCATAATATCCATAATAATGATGTCAAATGCATTACTTTGGCAAAGTTCTACTGCCTCTAAGCCGTCAACTGCTTCTGTTACATCATGACCTTCAAAAATAGCATATCTCTTTATTACAGCACGAAGTCCCGCTTCATCGTCACATATTAAAATTTTAGCCATTTTATAAAAATTCCTTTCCCAGCTTTATTCCTAATTAAACTTAATTATATCATAAATCAAACAAAAAAACATTATCTTAATAGTGGTTTAAATAATACTTATAAATTTACTTTTCTCAATCTAAATTTATATTCTTTTCTAGCATTTTTGGCTTCGTCAATAAACAACCTGCTAAATTTATGAATATGATGAAACACTAGTCAGAAGAATGATACAAAAAATCACCGTCTTCGAAAACCACTTTAATGTGGAATTCAAATCCGGCGTTGATTTTGATATTGAGGGATAAAGCATAAAAATGCATCTTGATCATTTAATAGTCAAGATACATTTTTTATTTACCCCATGGTAATATTTCTTTTAAAAATTCTTGTATCAAATCTAAATTAAGCCCCCAGGATAGTAAAATAGATATACCTATAATTAAACAAGTAATATTAATAGCCTTAATTTTAAATATAGAACTATCCTTATTATTAATAACAAAAATAAATTTCATCAAAATGTATATAACATTAATCAGTGTAAATGCTAGAAAATCAACTACAATTAGCAATCTATATATACTGACGCCACCAATATTTTGTAATACCGAAGATGAAAAGGTAATTCCACCAACAAAAGCAAGTACAATAGCTGCAAAAATTCCTAAAATAGAAATATATTCTTTCTCAACACCCTTTATTTCCTTTTGCAGATTTATCTTTGCTTCTCCAATACTTTCTGCAAAAATATTATTTGCATTTTCTATTTGATGTAATGCCAATTGAAAATGATCATAAATCTTAATAATAATTTTTCGACAATCATCGTTAACTTGGTTGTTATTATATAGTGAATACAACAACATTTTTTCTACATTTGTAGCAAAAATCCCTCGACTAGAAGTATCAAGTGAAAATATATAATTACTAATCTCAGAATATAAAACCCTATCAATCTTATTATTTGATTGCAAATATTTATCTATATTTGCAACTGTTTTTTGCGGATCATATTTTTGGGTTTCAATGCATAATGCACGGCAGATTGAATTTATTTCTCGTTTAGTATTTGAAAACTTATTTGAATTATCTACAGAAATATCCGAGTCATCCTCTGTTTTAAGCAGGGCGTCTAATTTACTATCCATTAAAGTACTTCCTTATTGCTTCATTAGTTATCGTGTTATTTGAATAAGGTACATATACATCTTTCCATGGTGATTGTTTATGTGTAAGTGTAACTAAATCAGTCGCAGAATAAAATGAAAATTTATCGACTACGGCATTTATAAGTTCTTTACTTTTAGCATCTATATCACTATCATCATATTGAACGCATTGTGAATCCCATATAGTATCTTCATCAAAATCAATATATGATTTAATAGTTGGAATATCTCCACTACCATATTGCTTATACTCCTGATATGCTTTTGGTACAACAGGACCAAAATCCCACGCTTCTATTGTTTCCCCAAAACAAGGCTTATTAGTAGTTGAATTCGTTAAAAAATATGCCTGCACAAAATAAAGAATTTTTTGTAATTTCAAATTAGAAATACCATAATTATTATTATTGCTATAGTTAATAATATATCTGGCAATATCAAGAACATTATTCATATCGCAGTCTCCTTTCAACTTAATTATCACATTCTATTATATCCTAATTATTATCTTTTGTACACATCTAATACTTTTAAAAGTTTACTTCGAATAATTATACACAGAATTTCTTCAAATTATAGTATCATCTTTTCCCTTTGTTATTTCATCTGAATAACAAAAGCTTATGCTATCATCATTTTATAAATTTTCATAGAGAAACTCTTGCAGAAATTTTATCTGCAGTGTATTCACTTCTCTTACAACTCTCTTGTTTTCTTTTCACGTCAACTTCTGTCACTCTGAAACTAGTATATAATAAGGCTTTCAGAGCACTTTATCCATCTCGACTTCTCGACCTACTAATTATCCATCTCGACCACACAACCTAACGCCAAACATTCAACTCGTGCACTCAAATCAATGACAACCAAATAAGCCATACAACCTAAAAACACTTTGACTGATTTTTGCTCTTTAGATATGTTTCCTTATACGAGAAAACACAC
Source organism: Clostridia bacterium (assembly GCA_009930155.1). Next base: position 26,014 of record RZYX01000020.1, read on the forward strand.
ATTTCCCGTAATTGATGAAAAGTGTGTTTTTCTAAAAGTCTCGCAAAAGCCCATATAATAAGGCTTTTCTGGCTTATTTTCTTGACATCAATACTACTGTCTCAACGTGGCACGAGTTGATTGAATGAATGTCAAATGCCCTCGTCCGTTCTTGGAAACATATCTATCGGTTTTGAGGGCATTTTTCGTGTTTTTCCCGTTCTCGGAAATAAATCCAAGATTTTACGCATTCCTTCAATATTGTATGATTAAATGGTGTATTGGTTCTCTACTCTTGTTAAAGCAGAAGGGAGAGTCAAACTATGCTATCAGTCATAATTCCTTATGCTTCTTCAGTGCTTTCTGAAAATCGCCATTTGATAGCCGTAATCATCCAAAATAGATAAAGCACAATCAGGCAGTTATTTTTATTGAATGTTTTCATACCACTGAGTCCATGCGCAATATTATTACGCAGGTTTTTTCCTAACTGTTCAACCATAACAAAATCAATCATAAAAAGTAAGTCCTTGTCCAGCGTTGCCTCAACAAAGTCTTCTCTGATAAAATCATTAAAATTCTTTTACCGCATTTCATAATCTGCGTGTTATCGGCTCTGCGTCTTTGCGTCTGGCTCTTTGATAACTGACATATTCATTTGTTTCACATTGATTAGTGTTTCCTGTTTGCACTTCGGACAGAACAATGGAAAGTTTTTATGTTCCATATCTCCTCGTATGCGTAATCTTGTTTTATTTCCGCAAACAGGGCAAAATATCCATTCTGATTTGCCCATGAACACCACCCCACCAGTTTAACTGAAAAACTGCTCGACAAAATCAGTAGAGTTCAATTTGTCTTGTACCTCATTGCTCCATTTTTCTTGTTCCAATAGTTCAGATAAAGGACTTCCAAAAACTTCCTCAATTTGCTTTCTGCTAAAGGAGTAGCTTTCGCCGGAAAAGTTGTAGGTTATCCCCGATAGGTTATCAATCGCGGCCATAGCTGCAACAGAATTATAGATTAAATCACGCTGCATCTTTTCTTCGCCAATGTTCCAAACAGTATCAAGGTAGTTTACTGTCAAAGCACAAGTTTCTGAATTGATTTCAAACTTCATATCAACATTATTCAGTGGTAAATTCCAGAACAAATTGCCGATATTACTTGCGTTCCCGATATAAGGGCTTTTGTAATCCTCAATGCTCGTTATGTCATGCGTCAAAGCGTCTGTCTGATTTTGTGCATACTCCGCTTGTTTTTCCCGATTAGATGGAATAACCCCAAACTGGATTATGCAAAACAGGATTGCAGCGATAGCCAAAAGACAAATGATGATTTTACTTTTTTTATTCATTTTCATGCCCCTTTCTGTTTTTCAATAAGAGCTTTGTAAAGCTGCCAAATGTAATAGGAATAAGGATTGTAAGTAGCGGCATATAAAACCGTACCGCGACATTCGCCATTTGATACGGACCGCTGATATTGAGAGGTCTGCCAAACCAAATATTGCTTCCGAATGTCAACGCCGCCATTGTTCCGGCACATACAACAAAGAACAGTCCCCAAACAATCCAAGCTGTTTTCTTGCGTCGTTCGCTTGTAGTGATTGACAGGAACGCAACAGCTTCCGTCTGCTGTTTAGTCTGCAAAAGATAAACTATGCCGGAACTGATAGTAAGCAAAAGTCCCAAGTAGCTGAATGTTGCAAAATGGGTGAAAAGCAGCGGCAAAGAGAATATCCAGAATATGGTACAGTTGAGAAGTACGGTCTGCGTACACTCTAAACGGTATTTGCTAATATCTGTCAGTTGATTTCCGTCTATCAGATAGTCAATAGTGGATAGACTTTCCTTTGCTTTCTTTGCCGCAATGTCCGCTTCAACCCCCTGCGTTATCAAGTCGTCCATTTTTGCGGTCATATTGCTTTGTAGTGGTATATTAAATTTGTAACACCTTGTACGATTAATATGATATATAATATTAATTATCCAAAAGGAGGACTGAACAATGTCAGTACGTTACA
>RZYX01000344.1 GCA_009930155.1 Clostridia bacterium
ATTGAAGCAGGGGCGACAAAAGATGAAATGGATGAAACGATCGGTGTTGCAGTGGTTATGGTAGGAGGACCTTCCCTGGTATACGGCGACAAAGCCTCGAAAGCAATGAAGGAAATGATGCAAAGCTAAAACATCCGTTCTTATAACAAAGCGGCTATCCATAAAACGGAAATGCCGCTTTTTTTTATTCATTTTTGATCATTAAATAACCGGTTCCTGTTTTAAAATCGCTGTGCTAGGAGTTCAAAGGCCTTGGGAAGTCAAAAAAACCATTCCAATCTAGGTTTTCAACAAACGTAAGCATAAAAGCTTCGGCATGACTTTTTGTTGGAGAAAGTAACATCAAAGTCAAAACAACAACTAATGATGAAAAAACTTTTTTCATTTTTTAAAAACCTTTCCCATCTTGTTTTCTTAAAGCAAATTCTCTTACAAAAAACTGCTTCTCTTGTTGTATAAATACAGTCGGTACACACTCCAGTTTAAATGCATTCATCATTGGAATATCAAGTTTATATATTTCAGTTGTCAAATGTTGAACTTTGAGCATATTCCCATTTGCAACCAGAATCATTAAATTTCCCGATGTCGATTGACTAAGTTTCTCTGCTAGTTTAAGTTGTAGTAAATCATCAGTATCAATGACGAGAATGTACGAATTGATAAAGCCTTGCTCAAGGGGATTTATTGTTGTGCCTGCATCAATATAAACACCATATTTAGATAAGTCAATTGGCTCTTTGAGAGTTATTGTTGGGTCTAATGTCTTATCCTTGCTAACAAGACAATGGCCAATGTCTGTCTTTGCAATATAAACATCTTTGCTTGCTTTTGAAGCAGCTTCGATAATCTGTTCTTTTGAAATTTTTTTAAACTCTTTTTGCATATTTACCAACGCATCTTCTTCTATAATCTCATATTGATTACCGTATATGCCAAGGTCTTTAAATGTTTCATTGGCTTCAAGATTCAAACAAAGAAAGAAAGATAATGTTCCGAGCAACAATTTATTTTTTAACATTGTTCAATTTTTCTAATCGATTAATTTTTATCTGTAAAGCAGTCCCTTGCCATTTACTCGAAATACCAACACACTCTTTTTGAGCCTCTTGTGCAGTAAGATATGCTTTTTTAATATCTACAGGAGTACCGATTCCTTGTTCTAGGAGTTCTGTATATTCAATAAGCCCATTACATGTTTTTGCTTTTGCTAATACTTCCACCATATCTTTATAAATTTCAATATAATCTTTATTGTTTTTACCTAGGTATGATTTAATAATAGTCACACCAATATGAGCTGAAATTGGGTTGTTCTCTTTTTTTGAACTTTTATGCATTGCTTTTGCGGCTTCCGTCCAATAAGGTATTTTCACCTCTTGAAGTTTGACTCCTGATTTAGTATGAGGGTCAGCAC
>RZYX01000345.1 GCA_009930155.1 Clostridia bacterium
TGGAAAGTTCTGTAAATGAGAGTCTTGATTTTTTTTGAGTTTCGATTTGTGTACTACAGATTTGCGTTTTACAAATGGACGATTTTGAATATTTAGCAGCTTATATAGTTCTGATAAGCTTTGGTTAGCCTCTGAACACTTTCTTGTTGCAATGGTTATTCCATGCTGGTTTTGCCCTGATGTTGTGATTACTTTTTGTGTATTACCAATACGAACAATTTCTTTCCAACTACTGTTGAATTTTTTTTGTTTTAACTGGTAGCGTATAGTGTTGACAAGCCAGTAAGCTAAAAGTCCAAGATGCAGATGTGCAATTGTTCCATTATCTGATTTGTGATATATGGGGCGTAAGTCAAGGTCTGTTTTGAGAGTTCTGAATGAACTTTCTACTTCTCTTATGTTATTGTATATATCCCAAAGGGCTTGTTCGTCATTGATGTCAAGATTAGTGCTAACAAGATAAACCCCAAGTTCTTCGGTTGCTTTCTTGTAAAGCTCAGCGTTTTTAGCCCATTTCAACTCAATTGCTTTATTTTTTGCATCACTTATAACCTCTATATCATAGTATTTTGAAACACTTGGATATTTCTGTTTGTACCTGCCGATACGTTGATATATTTTATCAAGGCATTTAGTGGTGTTTTTCTTTTTTAAACTAAGGCTGATTTTTTGTAAATCTTCTTCAAAACGACCTTCAAATAACGATTTCATGCTAGTTTCTTTAATGACTTTGCCAGGACTTTTAACCTTGAGATAAACAGCATTATTATTTTGTGTTTTGACAAACTCTACCGAAAGTATTTCATTTTTCTTGGTTTTAATGCTCGTCAAACCATCTTCTTTTACAGCCTTAAAATCGCTTAGACTTTTACGGCTTACACAAACATACTTGTATCCCTTTTCTTCGATTAGTTTAAGGTTACCTTCTGTAGCGATTCCTGCATCAATTACAACTGTGGCAGTGGTTGCGGCACTTGTTTGTATTCGGAGTTTATCAATAATCTCGGGGAGCGTGCTACAATCAGCGGTATTTCCTTCAAAAACACTTGAATATTTTATAAATCCTTGAGTATTGATTACCAATGCCAATACAACAATCTTGCAATCACTGCGTTTTTCCTTGCTTCTGCCTCGTTTTGCTTTCTTGCTTTTGCTCATGCTTCCTTCAAAATATGTGTTAGTAAGATCAAATAATACAATCTTATCTTCTATATCAAAAAGTTCACTTGTGCGTTTTGACAAATATCTTTCTAAGGGGTCTTTGAGCAGATAAAGATCCAAAGCGTTTGTGTAAAGCAAGTCTTTAGTAAGTCTTTCTAAAGAAAAGCCTGTTAGCTCACATATGGCTGAGTTTTCTTTTATCCATCGGGTTGTTTCTAATTCTGAGGCAGGATAAACCGCTCTGGATATAATC
>RZYX01000346.1 GCA_009930155.1 Clostridia bacterium
GTATTTTACTCCATAGCTTGGTTGGGTCATCAAAAGGATATATGTAACTGAGTTCTATGCCATACTCCTGCCATGCTTTACTGACGAACTTATGATACTGATTGACTTTTGTGCCATAGTTATCCTTGGTGATGTCATGTTGACCTAAAGCATCAATAGTTAGCCATATTGCTACAATCTCAGAGAGCTCACCTATAGATAATCGTTTTTCTCCATAGGCAAAAATGTCCTCATTAATCTCTTTTAATAGTTCGTCTATATTATTCATGACAATAGTCCTTCAATCGCCTTGTTTGCTGTGGCAGATGATTTTTTGTGGTTAGCAGACAGATAAAAATCATTAACAGTCTGCAAGTTTGTATGACCTAATGAGGCACTAAGTACCGTTCCGGCAACACCACTTTCACCCATTGCAGAAACCAATATATGCCTAAAATAGTGCATTGTTAGTTCAGGAATTTGTGCAATCTCTTTTATTTTTGCTAATTGTTTTTTAGGAGTAAAAAGCTCTTTATATGTTATTGGTGACTCAAAAACTAAACCACATTGGCTCTTGAGATGTGATAATGCTTCAGCAATTGGAGTTGGTAGTTCATAAGTCTGGTCGATAGAGATTTTATTGTTTTCTGCTCGTATAGTGTAAGTATTCTCTAAAAAATTAATGTCACCCCATGTAAGCGTTCTTATTTCGTTCCATCTTCTGCCATAGAGTGCAAATAAGAATAAAGCCCTATAAAAAGCATCATCCGCATAAAGTGAAAAAATTGTTTTGTAAAGCAATGCTAATTTAGCTCCAGCATCGGTTACCATCTTTTTTTGTCGGCTTTGTTTTGGGATATTTATTTTGGGCATAAGACTAATGACTCTATTGTCGATTGCATATTGTAAGACAGGCTTTAAAGATTGCATCAGCACTTTTTTAATAGTTCTTGGACTGCATCCATTGGCTGTTTGTTTAGAGTGTCCCTTGGTTTCCATTTCTTTACGAAGTTTGTCTATATCAAGAAGTTTTATGTCTTTGATTTTCTTTTTGCCGATACCATCACGACAATAAAGCTTGTATGCATTAACCCGTTCAAGAGTCCAAGCCCCTTTGCCATCACACACTGTGCCAAAATAAATATCAGCAATAGTATTTAAAGGGCTATTTTCGGTAAAGTTTTCACTTATTGCTACCTCCTTATCACGCTCCAATAATAATCTCTTTTTTGCCATCGTTATTCTTGTTTTTTTATCCCAATCTTTATCTATAAAATCAAAAGCGATTTGTCTAATCTTGTTTTCTTTTTTGAAATTAATATAGAATTTGGTGTAGTCTGCATTAGCTTTTAATCCTGATTCTATTACATTTATAAACTGACTTCTATCTACAGCCATTTTTGACTCCTTTTTATTAGGGACATACCTAAGGGAC
>RZYX01000347.1 GCA_009930155.1 Clostridia bacterium
GAAAAGTGATTGATGAATCAAGGCATATTTCACCAAACAAGATAAAAATTTTTAAACCAGAGGACTCCAATAAAGCGGAGTGGTTTGTGAAATGTCCCAAGTGTGGTTGCCAAGTTGGTTTTTCTGTTGAAAAATAATTGAATATAAAATTGATTATATTTACTTAGTCAAGCGCACCATCCACCCATCAAGAGAATATGGGAGTATTGCGGTCGGAGTCTTACAAGTAAGCTTTTTAAGCTTGCTGTAGGGCTCTTTTTTTGTCCTTTTTTGTTTACTTAAAAAGCAGAAAGGATCTTTTGTGCTATTTGATTGGCAGTGCTTTATAGGTAGGTATCCGTAATCTTCAGTTTTTGAAACATATCTGAATTCAAAAACAAAGGAGATTACATTATGAAAAAGAATGAAATTAAATATACAATTTTCAATTTAGCCACTGAGTATCCTTATTTAGTCGGAGAAACATCATGGGCGATTATATCGGATGCTTCAGAAAAGGAGTTGCTTGAGGACTTTGAGGAACTGAAACAATACAAACCTTTTATTTTATTTACAAAAGAATCTTGGGCTTTGTTAAGTGATGTATTTCATGAGTCAAAATTAAATGATAACAAACACCGTATGAGGGGAGTTAGAAGACATGATTTGTTCGGATATATTGATGGTGAAACTGAGCTATATACAAAAGAAACTCATGAAGATGTTGTGGTTTCTGAGGTTGTCCAAAAGTCTCAGGCAGAACAAGTTAGTAAGGCTCTGGATAAGCTTACTCCAACACAAAAACGAAGAATCAATCTTTACTATTTTTCAGAATTAACGCTATTAGAAATCTCAAATATTGAATCAACATCAATTAAGCAGGTGCATAAATCAATAAGGTTAGCAAAAGACAAATTAAAGAAATTACTTAAACAGGGGTAAAAATCAAGCCTGATCTGTGCATAGAAGTGAAAGGACTAATTCATTTCAGAGTAGGTTAACACCTAAATATGTGTGGATTAATTGTCTTTTTACTGTTCATTGACAATTGAATATTCATTTCATCAAATACATTCTTATTGCTATCGTTATAAGCGTAAGCACATCAGCAAGTACGCCATGACCACTTCGGTGAGAGCGACAAATACTTGGCTGTAAATATTGGGTAGCTCTCAATATTGCAACAACAAGCAATGAGGATAATGATACTCCTGTCCAGTCAAATGTCGAGCGTGATAAAACCGTCGCAACTAAAGAGGACAGCTTGGAGAGAACCTCGGAGGGGTTAGAAGCCCGTGGAGCTGATACGCTGTCAGCCGTTTGATGAAATCCTTATGCCTTAGGGGTGTCGTGGACAAATAAAGGCAGAAATTAAACCACATTTTAAAATGGTGGACAAGCATTAAGGATAAGTTAACTCAATCTTTTAAAAT
>RZYX01000348.1 GCA_009930155.1 Clostridia bacterium
TTTGAAATCAAGGCACTTAGTCCGCCGACAAGGAAACCTTGCAACTCCACTTTGCCATTAACTTCATCTCTAAGCCCCACGGAACTCCTGCTTATCTTGCCATATGAAATGCCTGCCAAACCACCTGCATAAAACCCTTTGATTGTTTTTGCGTTTGAAATGCTTTCATAGATTGAAGCAGATGAATTTGTGTTGTTTGCTTCATATCCGACCAAACCACCCACAACACTGCATTCGTCTATACTGAGATTGCTGACGTTGCCACTGGTGCTGGTGCTTTTTGAATTTGAAATTATTGTGTCAATGACACAGTCATTATCAACAACACAATTTGATATTGTCCCCTTATGATAGCCTGCCACACCGCCTACTCTTGATGAATGAGAACTCGTAACTTTCAAAGATGTTGAATAGACATATGCACGAGAAATTATTGAAGAACTGCCGTTTAATGATGTTGCCTCACCCGCAACTCCGCCCATATAAATCCTGTAGCCAGAGCCAGACTCTGCTGTGAAATTTGAACTGGCATAGACATTATATATGCTTGCTGTGTTAAGCCCTGCAATCCCACCAATAAATAAAGATGAGGTGTCTAGCAATCCGTCTGTTCTTGTTTCTCCAGAATAAATGTCTAAAATTGTTTGGCTATTATGTTCTTTGTTAAAATATATCCCGCTCGCTGAAACAAATTCAATTCTTCCATCATTAAAACCTACTACTCCACCAAGATAACTTGCAAAAAGTTTGATGTTTCTGACAACTGAGTAGTTTGCTTGAGTTGCGGTGATGTTTGAATAGTTCTTTCCAACAAGTCCGCCAGCAATCACAAAATATTTTGCCGTTGCATCGACATTCTGAACACTCACAGATTTAATTCCATGTGAAATGTCGCCATTTTCACTCGCTCCAAACAATGTGCCGAAACAATCTCCGCCAATCTCCACACTCACGTTATTTATTGTTATTTCGCTTATGTTAGCACCTTTATTAACGCCCGCTAATACGCCCACTTTTCTGCCATTTGTGCCGATTATTCTGATATTATCAAAAGAAAGACCACTTATTGTTGCCTGTTTTGAAAGTTCTTTAACGAGCCCCACATTGTTTGCAACACTAGAATTTGTTATTGTAAGATTTTTAAGAACACATTCGTTTTCGCATACTATTGTGCCTGAAAAGATGTTTGGAATTGGGTGAGTGCTGTCGCCCCACACAAAACTTGAAAAATTAATCTCATATTTTCCACTTGTCAAAGTCCCAATGACTCTAAAAGTGTTGTTATCAACAATTGTATTTCCACTGATTGCATCATAAAATTCTTGTGCTGTGACAATATCCGAAGAAGTCAGCACTTCTCTGACGTAGATGAGACATGTTGACCACCCAGAAGAATAGGTGTTTATAAT
>RZYX01000349.1 GCA_009930155.1 Clostridia bacterium
TTAAGCTTTTCATCCGGGATAATTCTTGGAGGGCTGATAGTAAGCATTAATTTCCATCTTCTTTCAAGAACTGTAAAAAAGGCACTTGTACCTGACAATCTTAAAAGTCATCAAAGCGTCATAGCAAAGTATTATATCCGCTTTAGCATAAGCGGGGTGATTATATTTTTATTGCTGGCAAACGATATTGTTGCTCCACCGGGTCTTCTTCTTGGTTTATCTGTTGTGGTTGCAAGTTTTTTTCTTGCCAGTATTCTTGAAATTAAGAAAATAATTTTTAAGGAGGCTGTGTAGGGATGGAACATCCATATCTTGTTTTGGTAAAACTTTTTGAAATGGTGGGGCTTGGACATTTTGCCCATGCAAATGTGCATGTGATTTACACCTGGTTTGTTATGCTTTTACTCATTGGACTGGGTTATCTTGGAGCAAAAAATGTTCAGATGATTCCTGGTAAGGCTCAGAATGTTTTTGAAGCAATTATCTCAGGGATAGAAAATTTTATGGTAGATACAGCAGGCGAAGAGGGCAGATGGTTTTTCCCAATAGTTGGTACTGTATTTATTTATATTTTTGTGTGCAACCTTTTAGGGCTTGTACCTGGCTTTTATCCCCCAACTGCAAGTCTTAACACAACTGCATCATGTGCACTTGTGGTTTTCTTTGTTACTCACTTCATAGGAATAAAGTATCATGGAAAACATTATATCAATCATTTTACAGGTCCTGTATGGTGGCTTATTCCAATTATACTGCCTATTGAAGTGATTGGTCATCTTGCAAGGGTATTGTCACTTTCCTTCCGTCTTTTCGGAAACATGATGGGACATGAGCTTGTTGTAACAATTCTTCTTACTCTTGCAGGACTTTATCTTGCTCCACTGCCGATTATGGCACTTGGAATTTTTGTAGCCTTTGTTCAGGCTTTTATTTTCTTTCTTTTGTCTGTAATGTATTTTGCGGGCTCAATGGAAGAAGCACACTAATTTGGGAAGCGTAATTTTTTTATATTTTCGGGAAATGTTTGGAAGAAGCGTAATTAATTAACTTTTTTAAGGAGGATTTTTCAAATGGAAGCACAGGCACTTAGTTTTTTTATCGCATCTGTAATAGCAGCTGGTTTTGGTATTGCAATCGCAGCAGCATTCTGCGGCATCAGCCAGGGTATGGGTCTTAAGGCTGCTGTTGAAGGTATTGCACGTAATCCTGAATCTTCAGGTAAAGTTACTGTTACCATGCTTATCGGTCTTGCGATGATTGAATCACTTTGTATTTATGCTCTTGTTATTTCTCTTATCCTTATTTATGCACATCCTCAGGCTGCAGCTATTGCAAAGCTTCTTGGATAATTAACTGCTTAAATTTTTGCAGGGTAAGTGAAAAATAGAAAAGCTGGAGAATTTCTCCG
>RZYX01000094.1 GCA_009930155.1 Clostridia bacterium
CCCCAATATTACACCATTATCCTGTGTATCAAGCCAGCTTTGCTGTTTTTGACGCTGGTGAAAACTACGAATATTTTCTGCCGAATTGTTAAGTGCACGAATAAAATCCTTGTCGCACTTCTCAACAGAACTATTAATTTCCTCACGAGATACTTCTATTTGCTGTGGTGCTTTACCGTCAAACTGTATTGTATACTCACGAACAGCTTCGTCACCATTTATGCGAACATTATCAATAATATCGCTAACTGTGGCATTTACCTTGCGGTCGATTTCACCACTGCGAAGTTTAAGTTTCTTTATCAATTCAATTTCTGAGATCCCATTTGCCTTTGTTATTTGTAACATATTTCTGCCTCCTTTGCGACCTCTATCTCGTTAAGAAAGTTTTCTATCTCTTCTTTTCTAAGCTTCATACTTGCCATATTAACTATAACTCTTGCGGAAATTGGCATAATATCATCAATTACCTCAAGCCCATTTTCTTTAAGTGTTGCTCCCGTTTCAACTATATCTACTATTGCATCTGAAAGCTCTAGCAAAGGAGCAAGCTCAACAGAGCCTTCTATTTTAATTATCCTTACATCCATACCCTTGCCTTCAAAATACTTTCTTGCAATATTTGGATATTTTGTTGCTATACATTTTACATTGTATCCGCTCCAAAAATCTGCATCAACCTTTGTTGCGAGTGCAAACTTACATTTGCCAAATCCCAAGTCAGTAACTTCATAAAAGCTTCTATCATTCTCTGCTATAGTATCCTTACCAACTATTCCAATATCACAAACGCCATGTTCAACATAAGTTAAAACATCTGCCGCCTTTGCAAGAACAACTTCATATTTGCCAACAGGAAGAACAAGTCTGCGTCCCTTGTTTATAAGCTCCGAGCAATCTAGCTCCATCTGCTCAAACAACTTTATACTGTTTTTTTCAAGCCTACCTTTGGTTAGTGCTATTCGTATTGGTCGCATATTTTGCCCTCCTCATATTTTACTTTCTGTTATTTTATCTGCTGTTACAAGCACAAAACGATTTATGCCCTTTTCAACTGCATATTTATATGACTGCTGTGCTGTTTCAAACACGCTATTTTCACATATAAAGCCTTTTTCTGTAAGCTCTGTTATATATTTTAGTGCCTTTATCTCGCATTCATCTTCTCCAAAAACAAGCACATCGGCAGGCTTTGGTGGCCTTACCTCTCCCCTAGACAGCATTGTATTCGCAAGTGCATCAACTTCAACGCCAAACCCTATTGCAGGGAGTGAATTGCCAAACTCACCTAAAAGCATATCATAACGACCACCCGTAAGAACGGTTATTCCCGAGCCTTCAATATATCCTCTAAAAACTACGCCTGTGTAGTAATTGCTTCTGTGAACCAAACCCAAGTCAATATTAACTTTATTACCAAGGCCCAAATTTTCAAGGCGACTATAAACACTGCGAAGATAGTCAATTGACTTTTGTGCGCCCTCACTGTTACAAAGCTGTGCGGCTGCATCCAAAACCTCTACCCCACCAAAAAGCCTTGGCAACATCTTTATAGCTTTCGTTGTTTGGCTACTTTCAAGATTGTCAAGCACATCATTAAGAGCAGCGTAATTCTTTGCCTCTATAAGTGCACTTATTTTCTCTCTTGTTTCATCGTCTGTATTAAGGCTTTCAGAAAGCGCCTTAAAAAAGCCTGCATGACCTATTTCTATTCTATAATCATTTGCACCGCACTCATCAAGTGCATCAACAGCCATTGTTATTATTTCCAAATCTGCTCTTATACCTTTTGCTCCAATAAGCTCAATGCCACTTTGTGCCGCTTCATCATTAAAACCTGTAAGTGATGGACTTTGTCTAAATACCTTTTGTGTGTAGTAAAGACGAAGTGGAAGCTGCATATCTTTTAATCGTGTTGCCGCAACACGGGCAATTGGCAATGTGTTATCAGGCCTTAAAACCATTAGTCTACCCTGCGAATCTATAAGCTTATACATCATTTCAGGCAAAATGCCTGCACTATCTCTATCATAAACATCAAAGAATTCAATACTTGGAGTGATTATTCTGTTGTATCCTCTGGACTTAAATAACGCTGCAAGGCGTGATTCCACAATGCGTCTTGCACTGCACTCTTCAAAAAGCAAGTCCCTTGTGCCTTCAGGCGTTACCTTTGCATACCTTTTCATAATAATCCTCCTTGATTTATTAAAAAATATTATAAATATCTTAAACTTAAAATTATGGCACATTGTATAAACAATGCGCCATTTGCTTTAGCGTGGTACTATGATATCACAATGAATGCATCAAGTCAATACCTGTTTTAAAAAAGGCTCATCTGGCTGCTCTTTGGTATACCTTCAAGTGCCCCAGCCTCTTCAAGTGATGCTGTTACACTGCTTGATATTCCCGCTCTTCTTTGCAAATCATCAACAGAGATATATACACCCTCTCCATCATCCTTTGCTGCTGCAAGAAGTCGAGCCGCATTTTCTCCAAGACCTTTAATAGATGAAAATGCAAGTCTAATTTTACCATCCTCTATCTTATAAACAGAAGCATCGGACTTGTAAAGGTCAATGCCAAGAAACTCTATTCCTCGTGCCAACATTTCGTTAACAACCTGAAGGCTTGTAAACTCTGACTGTTCTTTAGCCGTTGCTTCTTTTCCCTTAGCTACAATCGACCTCATTTTTGACACAACATAATCCTTACCCGACACAATCGAAGCTGCATCCAAATCACCACCACGAACAGTAAGAAATGCAGCATAATACTCAAGCGGTTTATAAATCTTATACCAACCCAAACGAAGTGCAGCACTAACATATGCTGCTGCGTGTGCCTTTGGAAACATATATTTAATCTTCATACATGATTCAATATACCAATCAGGAACTCCATGCTCCCTCATAGCTTTTTTATGTTCATCAGTAAGCAATTTTGTTGCTTTACCCTTACGCACAATTTCCATTATTTTAAACGCCATGCTTGGGTCAACGCCCTTGTGCATAAGATAAACCATTATACTATCTCTTGTTCCAATAACATTTGAAATGGTGCAAGTCTTATTTTTAATAAGCTCCTGAGCATTTCCAATCCAAACATCAGTGCCATGCGACAATCCTGAAATTTGAATAAGGTCCGAAAAATTCTTTGGCTGTGATTCCAAAAGCATCTGACGAACAAATGGTGTTCCCATTTCTGGCATTGACAGCGTTCCAGTGTCACAATCAATTTCTTCGCAAGTTACGCCAAGCGGCTCTGGGCTCGTAAACAGCTCTATTATCTTTGGGTCACATATATCAACATCCATAACCTTAACGCCCGTATAGTCCTCTAAATACTTATAAAGGGTGGGAACATCGTGCCCTAAATTATCAAGCTTCAAAATCGTGTCATGTAGTGCATGGAAGTCAAAGTGTGTTGTCATCATTCCTTTTTCAGCATCATCCGCAGGAAACTGAACAGCGGTAAAATCCTCTGCCTCATAATCGTTTGGAACAATAACCATTCCGCCAGGGTGCTGGCCTGTTGTTCTCTTTACTCCTGTGCAACCAGCTGTTAGCCTCTCAACCTCTGCATTTGTAACGGTTTTTCCCCTTGAGTCTAAATATTTCTTTACAAAACCAAACGCTGTTTTGTCTGCAACTGTAGAGACAGTACCCGCCTTAAAAACATGGGACTTGCCAAACAGTTCAACCGTGTACTGATGTGCTCTGGACTGATATTCGCCAGAAAAGTTAAGATCGATATCAGGCGCTTTATCTCCATCAAATCCCAAGAAAGTCTCAAAAGGTATATCATGTCCATCTCTAAGCATTGCTGTACCACAATGCGGACAATTCTTCGGCTCTAAATCATATCCAGAACCAACCTCTCCTTTAAGGAAAAATTCTGTATGCAAGCAATTTGCGCATCTATAATGAGGTGAAAGAGGATTAACCTCTGATATTCCTGCTGCATTGGCAACAAACGATGAGCCAACCGAGCCACGAGAGCCAACAAGATAACCGTTGTCCTCTGAATTTTTAACAAGCTTTTGCGCAATTATGTACAAAACGGCAAATCCATTTTTTATGATTGATGAAAGCTCTTTCTCAAGCCTGTCTGCAACATAGTCTGGAACAGGGTCACCATAAAGTTTTTTTGTACGCTCCCAGCATATTTCACGCAGTTCATCTTCCGCCCCATCAATACTAGGAGGAAAGTTGCCCTTTGGAATTGGCCTTACCTCTTCTACCATATCTGCAATTTTGTTTGGATTTTCAACAACCACTTCAAAAGCTGTTTGCTCTCCCAGATATGCAAACTCATCAAGCATCTCCTGAGTAGTTCTAAAATACAGCGGTGCCTGCTCGTCTGCATCTGCGAAGCCCTGCCCCGCCATCAAAATCGCTCTAAAGATAGAATCTCTCTCATCCATAAAGTGAACATCTCCCGTTGCAACAACGAGCTTGTTCTGCTTATCTGCAATAGATATTATCTTACGGTTGATATTTTCCAGCTGACTCATGCTAGAAACTGTTCCGTTACGAAGAAGAAATGCGTTGTTCCCGTTTGGCTGAATCTCTAAATAGTCGTAGAATGAAGCTATTTCCATTATTCTTTCTTCACTCTCGCCGTTCATAATCGCTCTGTAAAGCTCTCCTGCTTCACAGGCACTTCCTATGATTAATCCTTCACGATGTTTTAAAAGTTCACTTTTCAAGGTAATTGGTCGCCTATAAAAGTTTTTTGTGTGTGCTGTTGACACAAGTTTATATAAATTTTTTAGCCCAACCGTGTTTTTAACAAGTATTATCTGGTGATATGATTTTAGTTTCTTTGCCTTCATCATCACTGCAAGTGAGCTTTCAGAAAAGTCAATATCTGTATCGTCTACAAAATATGCCTCAACACCATAAACAATCTTAATACCAAGCTGTTCGCTTGTATTCATCGCCTCTGGATATGATTGCAATACTCCATGGTCAGTTATAGCGACTGCTGTATGACCATATTCGTGAGCTTTTTTAACAAGCTTTCCAACATTCGCCATTCCATCCATTGCAGACATATTAGAATGCATATGTAGTTCTACACGCTTTTGGGGTGCATCATCTGTCTTTTTTTCTTTTTTAACTTTTGATATCGCCTTTGCCTCTAATATATATTCTTTTTTATAACTGTCATATATTACCTTACCTCTGACAATAACTGTTATTCCATTTGATATTTCTTTTAAAAAGCTTTTTGTATTTTCTGCTCTTTCAAATATTTTCACGCTATACGAACTTGTATAGTCAGTTATATTAAAATTAATTATCTTATTTCTGCTATCTCTTGTATCCCTGACATCAAGAGAAAATACATCGCCCCAAACCACAACCATTCCGTCATCATAACTTATGTCGGCAATTGGTTTTGGTTTCTTTTTAATTGAATCGCCCCAAATCATCTTTTGGGTTTCCAAATACAGTGGCAATCCCTCTATCATCTCATGAGGACGCTCTGACTTTTCACCGTCTGACATTTGTTCTTTTTGCGTTTTCGCTATTTTCTCTGCATTTTCTTGCATGTCTTTAAACATCTGTGTATCCGCTGTTAATGTTGTTTCTCCATCAAATTCAACCTCAAACCGCTTGCCAAATTTTTGGACGATATATTTACAAATAAACTCGTCACAGCCACTTGCCTTTAATATATCTGCTCCGCCATGTGTTAAGGTTATTATTATTTTGTTATCCTCAGCACGAAATAAAGCATCTTCCAAAAATCCGTTTGATGTTGGTATGTTATTTTTTAATTCTGCAATAACAAATGGCATTTGTTCAATTGAAAACTCAACATTTACCTGCTGCAAATCAAAAATTGCAGTAGTGAGCTTTAAAACAGATTTAAGCTCTGCCATTAAATCCTCAAGCAGAGCTTCATATGTATTATTATCGTATTGCATCGTAATTTTCAAGTACCGAGCCTGCATGTCCAAATTAGCTTCAAGCACCTTTATGCCAAACAGTGAGCTAAACTTTTCTTGGTTTATATAGCTCCCAAACAAATCTCCTATTGTTGTGCAACCCACTAAACTATATCCTCTCTATCTCACGCATAAGCTCATCAACCAGCATTTTTTCGTCAACCTTGCGTATTATTTCTCCGTGTTTAAAAATTAAGCCCTCTCCATCTCCACCTGCTATGCCTATATCTGCCTGCCTTGCTTCCCCAGGGCCATTAACAACGCAGCCCATAACAGCAACTACAATAGGCTTTTTGCAATCACGCAGCCTGTGTTCTACCTCGTTTGCAATTGATATTAAATCAATTTTTGTTCTGCCACAAGTAGGGCAAGATATGATACGAGGGCAATCAGTTTTTATATCTGCAGCCTTTAAAATATCAAAGCCTGCGTAAACTTCCTTTACAGGGTTATCCGTTATAGAAACCCTTATAGTATCACCGATACCATCGTTTAAAAGAGACCCTATGCCAATACTAGACTTTATAATGGCCATTCGCTCTGTGCCAGCCTCAGTAACTCCAAGGTGCAAAGGATAATCGCACTGCTGTGCCACAAGCCTATATGCACTAATCATATTATGAACATTTGAAGATTTTATAGAAATTATAATATCTTCAAAATCAAACTTTTCTAAAATTTTAACATGGTTCATTGCACTTTCTGACATTGCTTGTGGTGTTGGTGCTCCATATTTTTCAATCAATTCTTTTTCTACCGAGCCCGAATTAACACCTATTCTAATTGGTATTCCTTTTTGTGCACAAGCATTTGCAACTGCTTTTACTTTATCATCAGAACCTATATTGCCTGGATTAATTCTGATTTTATCTACTCCTGCTGTAGCACATTCCAGTGCAATTTTATAATCAAAATGAATGTCTGCAACAATTGGAACAGTTACT
>RZYX01000350.1 GCA_009930155.1 Clostridia bacterium
GTGTCGGAATTAACTGCTGGTAATTACTATATAAAAGGATATTCAGTAGCAGGCGAAAACATCGGAGAGATTAAATTTATTAAGTTGCAACCATAAAAATCGATATAACATGAAAGAAGTTTTACAAAAATCAGTTTTATTGCTTTTCGCAATATTTAGTTTTGGCTTAACAAGCCTATTTGCCCAAGTTCCACAGGCAATAAACTTTCAGGCAATTGCTCGTGATGGCGATAGTAATCCAATGGTGAATACAAACATTCAAATTCGTTTGTCGGTTCTCGACGAAACTCCCGAGGGCACAGTTGTATATCAAGAATTACGTGCTTTGCAAACCAATGCTTATGGTTCGTTTTCGTTCCAGATTGGTGTTGGAGCTAACTTTGTTACCATTGGCACAATGGAAGAAATTGAATGGGAAAACGGTAGCAAATTTTTAAAAATAGACTACGACCCAACAAACACCTTTACATTTAACTTAACACTTGGTACAATCGAATTTGTTACTGTTCCTTACGCTTTCGCTGCAGAAACTGTAGTTTTTATTGATGCAACGGGCGCAGTTGATGGTGATGTGCTGGTTTACAATGAGGTAACAGGTAAGTTTGAGCCGGGGCAAGTTACTGCTGGTAGTGTAACATGGGACAATGTGCAGGATAAGCCCGATTTTGCTACAGTTGCAACAAGTGGGGATTATAATGATTTGTTAAACACTCCTACTTTGTCGGCAAACGGAAATATACAAGCAGTAACTCGAACTGAATTAGATGAATTAATACCTCAAGTTGGCGAACTTGCTTATAATACAACCGATGAAGTTATACTGATGTGGAATGGAACAAATTGGATACAATTAAGCGATAACTGTTTTCCTCAACCTACAATAGCCAATGCAGGACCAAATCAAACAATTAGTTCAACAGAAACAAACGTAACCCTTGCAGCAAATACACCTATTGAAGGAATTGGAACATGGAGCATTTTAAGTGGAGTTGGAGGAGCCTTTGTTGATATTCATAACGCTACAACAACTTTTACAGGCACAAATTGCACCAATTATGTTTTGCAATGGGTAATTGCAACAGCTTGTACACAATCTGCCGATAATGTAAATATCTCTTTTAGTGTTATACCTACAACAGCTAATGCTGGTGCTGATATTTATTCCCCAAATCAAGTAACGGTAACATTAAGCGGAAATAACCCAACTGTAGGGGCAGGTGTTTGGTCAATAGTATCAGGCTCTGGAGGTTCTTTTAGTAATCCAAATAATTACAATTCTAATTTCACAGGAAATGATAATGAAGCATATATTTTGCAATGGACAACAAGCACTTCTTGCAATACAAGTAGCGATCAAATGAAAATTTATTTAGGGAATGTTGTAGGACAGTATATAAAC
>RZYX01000351.1 GCA_009930155.1 Clostridia bacterium
GAACACAAAAGCACAAACTTTAAAGGATTTGCTGTTGCTTGCTGATGCCAAACTATAAATTGTGTCAGTGCCAGAAACGACATCACTTGTGTTGAAAACAATATTTTCACCCTTAGCGTCAAGTGAAAGTGGAACAAATGTGTTAATGTCTGAGTTAGCACCCTCAATCATTGCATAATATTTTACGGTGTATCTATCGTTAATCTCGTCTGTTATTGTTGGGATTGCGATTGAAATGTCTTGGTCCGAAGAAACATTTCCAATTATTGAACTTCCAAATTCAACGGTTGGCTTTGTTGTTTCAAACTCATCTTCAACAAGTTCAAACTTAAATTCTCTTGTTTTGCTGTTTGATTTGTATTGCCCGTCCACAACTGTAAGACTTAAAGTGTAGGTTCCTGCTCCGAAAAGAGTTGGGTCAATGTAAAGAACTGCAACGTCAGACTGTTTTGCATCACGCAAAGCATTTCCGCTTGTTTCAGTGTAGTCTGAAATCTCAACTATTTCATCTTCATCATCTTCATTAATGAATGAAATAAAATAATTTATAGAACTATTGATTGAACTTATTGTTGAAGTTGTTGCACCATAGTTGTCGTTTATGCTGATTGTGCCCGAAGTGGCTTCTTCGTCAACAATAAAATTGTCAGAAGTTAAAACTCTCTTTTTTGTGTTAAATCCACTTGGATCTGTTGCAAATACAGCAGGCACATAGACTTTTGTTAAAGAATTTCTGTATTCAACTAAATCTGATTTGTATGTTTCTAGAGCCGTTTCATATGCACCTTCTTCTGTAAAATTACTTTCGACTGGTGCGGTTGGTTTTGTTATAGATGTTGTTTTAATTGTATATTTGCTTGCCACAATATAACTGTAATCTTCAGAATCAATTGTTCCTTCCTCAACATCATATGATTTAACATAATTCACAGTTGGACTATTTCTATCGGTGATTGTTATTTCATAATTATAGTTATCTGAATCTTCCACTGTGTTACCATAAAAATCAACAACATTATAGGAAATCTCATATGTGCTTCCGCTTATTCCGTTTGGAATGAAGTAGAAACCTGCATCATCACGCCCCATAACAACATTGTCGATTGTTATGTCATATTGGATATCGTCTTCGTCGTCATCATTAACAACTCTTTTCACAACATAATAATAGAAAGCATTGATGCTATTGTTATTACTGTTTTTATTTGTTGCACTGATTGATGGAAGATAGACTTTTTCTTTATAACTTGTTGAACTTGCTTTAACAGAAGATGATAAAGAGGCTGCAAGTTCGATGTTCTCGCTGTCATAACTTGTGCTTCCCGTCACAGTGTAGTTCAACCATGAATCTGGAGTTGATGGGTCTTGTGAACCATTCACCTC
>RZYX01000352.1 GCA_009930155.1 Clostridia bacterium
TACTGCATATTTACCAAGTGCTACTCCTGCACCTGCAAATGGTATTAATGCAGCTGCAGAAAAAGCAGCATTTACATAATCACCTTCAGCAAGATATAATAGGGCATTTACTCCGTCTAAAAATTCACCTACGCCTGGTACCATACCACCTATATCTAATATAGTATGAATATTATCTCCAGCCCAATCGAGCCCATCAAATAATTTATCTCCTGCCCAATCAAGGCTATTAGATGTCCAATCACTTAAATTATCGAGACCTTTAAATGTCAAATCACTTAAATTATCGAGACCTTTAAACGTCAAATCACTTAAATTGTTGAGACCTTCAAATGTCAAATCACTTAAATTGTTGAGACCTTTAAATGTCAAATCACTTAAATTGTTAAGACCTTTAAATGCCCAATCTGTAATATTATTAAGACCTTCTAAATTCCATCCACATAAATTATCAAGGCTATTGAAGGTCCAATCGAAAGCAAAATCTAATTTGTCAAATGTCCAGTCAAAAGCAAAATCTAATTTGTCAAATGTCCAGTCAAAAGCAAAATCTAATTTGTCAAATGTCCAGTCAAAAGCTGAATCTAATTTATCAAGTCCCCAATCAAATAAATTATCAAGTTTTTCCAAGAAATGCCCTGTCGGGTCATGATAAACAAGCGGGTTGTTTGCACAATATGTGTACAAATTCAGGCTTAGCGGATCATTTGGGTTGCCTCTGTATGTATCCTCTTGGACAAATCTTGCTGTTACAGAGTCATACATTCTTGCATTCAAGTAGTAAAGACCTGTTTCTTCATCATACTGATAGCCTGCATACAAATAACTGTTGCTTACATTGCCTGTCTGCGACAAAACAGTTCCGAACGCATCATAGTAATATGTTGCATCAATGCTCCCTGTCTGAGCACTTAGAAGTGCTGTTACATCTGCATGTCCGTTATACATGTAGTAATATGTTGCGTTTTGTTCAACACGCATGAGCAGGTTAAGGCCCTGAACATTTTGTGCCTTGAGGTTGTAATCGCCGTCATATTCTGCAACGACTTTCATGCCCTCATAGAGATAGTTTGTAGCTACTCCGTTAACATCCTTGCGAATACGCAAGCCTTCACCGTTGTATGTGTTGCAAACAGTTTTGCCATCATCTGTAATGCTCATTGTAAGCTGATTGAAACGGTCATAAACATTTGTCAGCTTTAATATTTGTGTTTGTGCTGTCAACAAACGGTGTTAAGCGTTTTTCAAGCATATTGCCGTTGTCATCATATGTGTATGATGTGATTTGTGTTGTGTCTGCATTTACCTTTGTTTCCGTTTGTGTAAGCTTGTTTGATGTATCGTATGTGTATGAAATTACGGTTACATCTGTGCCTACTGTG
>RZYX01000353.1 GCA_009930155.1 Clostridia bacterium
TCCTTAGTGTTTGGAGCTCTACCAATAGTATTATAATTATATAGCAAACTTCTGTAATACGCATTCGAACCTTCAGTGGTTGTGGTCCAGCAGTAAAATCTGCTATTTATAGCAGCAAACGCTCCTGCATCAGTTCGGGTGCCACCAGGGAGAGCCGTAAAGCCTGTTGAATTAGTAGCTCCAGAATTAGGAGAATTCCAATAAGCAGTACCAACAGATTTCAATTTGTTGCCTTCGTCAGTTCCCCGCAAGCTTGTAGCATCAGCCTGTACTTGAGATAGCCCTAAAAACATTTCTAATTGTTTCCATTCATCATCACTTGGTAAATGCCAACCTTTGGGACAAATACCGCGAATATTACTTGGATTGCTGCTACTCCCAACTGAGCCTGCAACTGCAGCAGACCAATTATAAAGAACTCCGTAATTTGAAAAATTTGAAATTGATTTAGCAACTAAAACATCAGTTCCATCATAACCATAAACATAATAATATGGAGTAGTTTCTGAACCTGTAGCAAGTTCTGATACTTCGGGCAAATATTTTAAATTTTCTTTCATCCAGCATTGATTACCAATTTGCACCGATTGATATGACTGTCTATCGCGTATATCGACAAACGCATCGCCACAATTAAACGCACAAGAGCTTTCCTCCCAGTTATTATTTATAAAAAATTCAAAACATTTTGTTGTTTTGTTGAAAATTTGCAAACCAACAGCAGGATTATTAATTGCATTACGTTCAGAAGTAGTCAAACGGGGAATTAGAAAACCTTTTGTACTTCCCGATACATCTAAATACGCAGAAGAATCGGGATTATTTGTATTAATTCCCACAGAGCCACTTGCATTATAAATATTAGAAGACTCAATCCATTGCGAGCCATCCCAATAAAGTGTATTACCAGCCGCAGTACCATTAGCAATAGAACTGCCGGCACCACTGCCCATTAATTTCCAAACACCACTGCTACGATACCAAAAACCAACAGTATCGTCGGTTTGGTAAATAAGTAAACCTTCGGCAGGAGAGCCAATGGCATTTCTATCGGATTTAGTCATTCTCGGTATAAGCATACCTGCACTTGTAGACGAAACGTCTAAGATTGCAGACGCATCGGCTGCTGTGCCTGTGGTGTTGATTGCTGCGCCCTGCGAAAAACAGTTAGTAGCTAACAGTAAACAGTAAACAGTTATTAGCACTGTTAAGGCTTTTGTAATTTTTCTAATTTTTTTCATAATTGAAAAGATTTTAATTAATAATTATTTTTAATAATTTAATGTCAAGTTTCACAAGGTTGTTTATGATAACTTGTATTAATTATTTTCAAAGATAAAACTTTATTTTTAAATTCATCAGGTTTTTGTAAAAATATTTC
>RZYX01000354.1 GCA_009930155.1 Clostridia bacterium
GGCATAAAATGACAGACAAAATTGATGCGGTACTAACCCATTCAATAACAGGTCCTGTTTTTATGGCTTTAGTTTTTTATATTCTTTTTAAAGCTACATTTGCCTTTGGTGAAATTCCAATGGGCTGGCTTGAGTCTTTTTTTGGATTTACAGGTGATGTTGTTACAAAAATTGTTCCAGAGGGGCTTTTGCAGTCATTGATTGTTTCGGGAATAATTGACGGTGTTGGCGGTGTTCTTGGATTTGTTCCGCTTATTGCAATTATGTTTTTTATGATTTCCTTTCTTGAAGATGCAGGATACATGGCAAGAATGGCTTATATGCTTGACCGGGTTTTCAGAACTTTTGGACTTCACGGTGCATCAGTAATGCCTTTTATAATTTCAGGCGGAATTCCAGGGGGCTGTGCAGTACCAGGTGTTATGGCTGCAAGAACCTTAAAAAGCAGAAAAGAAAGAATTGCAACAATTCTAACAGCTCCTCTTTTAATGTGCGGAGCCAAGGTTCCTGTTTTTGTTCTTTTATGCGGAGCTTTTTTTGGAGAAAAAGCTGCAATGGCAATGTTCTGGCTTACAATGGGCGGATGGGCTGCTGCACTTTTATCTGCAAAACTTCTTAGAAGCACACTTATTAAGGGAGATTCCACACCTTTTATAATGGAACTTCCTCCTTATAGAATGCCGACTTTAAAAGGTGTTTTGCTTCATACATGGGAAAGGGCAAAGCAGTATATAAAAAAGGCTGGTACATTTATTCTTGCAATTTCAATTGTAATCTGGGCCATGATGACTTTTCCTCAGCTTTCAGATCAGGAAGTTTCAAAATATGAACAAATAAAACAAAATGTTTCAGTTGAGTATGAAGGAACACAAGAACTTGATGCAAAACTTTTGGAAGCAGACAATCTTTTAAGACAGGCAGAGCTTAAAAATTCAATTGCAGGAAGACTTGGAACAGCAATAACACCTGTAACACAGCTTGCAGGCTTTGACTGGAAAACAAATATTGCTTTAATCGGCGGATTTGCAGCAAAAGAAGTTATTGTTTCAACACTTGGAACAGCATATTCACTTGGAGAAACTGATCCTGATGCACCTGAAGCACTTTCTGATAAACTAATAAATGATCCTGGTTTTGATTATATTACAGCAATAAGTCTTATGATTTTTGTGCTTTTATATGCTCCATGCTTTGTTACAGTTGTTGCAACTGCAAAGGAAATAGGCTGGAAATGGGCAATGTTTGGAGTTATTTCAAATACTGTTCTTGCTTTTGGTCTTTCTGCTGCATTTTACCAGACTGCAAGGCTTGGGATTTTTTCCTGATTTTAAATAGCTGCTGAACAAAAAATTTTCGTTTTCGGCCAATCACTAAAGAT
>RZYX01000355.1 GCA_009930155.1 Clostridia bacterium
TATTGATAATTGGCTGCAAGTGATGAAAGATGATAAAAAATTTGTAGTCTCGGCAGCCTCTCAAGCTCAAGCAGCAGCAGATTATATTTTAAAAACAGCACATATTAAAGAAATGGCAGCCTGACGACTTGTGAGTTTTCTTGCCGGCAAACGGGAAGAAAATTCGCTTCACCCAGACCAACGCTGCCACCTTCACCCGAACCTGTGGCATTTTCTTCCCGTTTGCAAGATAGGAGCTTCGCAGATTTTGATGCATCACCACTATCCACACACAGTGTAATTCCCCTACAAATAGCCAAAACACTCATAACATAGGTAAGGCGGGTGATGCGATAAGTTGTTTGTATTTGATTGTATTAATTAATAGTATAGTATTACATCCAAAAAAGATTTTTTAAATTTTTTAATTTTTCATAGCGGAGAGCCCTTGCTAACTCAATATTTCTTCAATGTTTTGTTCATAGTAAATTCATAGTAAAGTCATAGTGAGGTCATAGTGTTGTCATAATAACATCATAATAACCTCATAACATGCTCATCTTGTTCTCATAACAAGGTCATAATAAGCTCATAATAAAATAATATAGGAAAATAACATGGGTTAAACTCTGACAAAATCGTTTTAAGGAAATCTAAATTTCAAACTCGATTAGCTTTACAATAAAAAACGATGAAAGAAAACACCACAATTACAACTAAAGAAATGTGTCGGCAAAACATTATCGCCGTTAAAGTTACAGACGAAACCAGGAAATATAACAACACACTTGGCGGAACCGTAACCAAACCGATCCGCAGGACAAAGTACCTGAAGATCTGCTGGATGTGCGGATCTCCTTACGAAAGCTTTAAATCAAGTTCTTACGCTTGTTCCCAAAGGTGTACTAACAACCTTTTTTATGCCAGGAAGAATGGCTACGCTCCGCCAGCCAATATGGAGCAGCTGACGAAGGAGAAAAATGTGAAGGATGTGGTTAAGGGATGGATAGAGGGATAAAAAAAAGCTCCATTGCAATTTTGCAATGGAGCCTAGAAGTTCACAGTTACTATTCTCGTATTTTAATCAGTCTTTCTGGATTTCTAATTCATAATAATTATTCCTTCACAAACCACCCTCTCCAATTCCTGTTATCACTAACAATCCTCACAAAATAATTACCAGCCTTTAATTGCTTTACGTCAATAGAATTTTCCCAGCCTAACAACTCATTTGTAATTATTTGGCGACCAAGGTTATCATAGATTTCAACCCTTACATCCTTTGTGTTTTCTGGTAAATTTAAATACAGAACATCGCTTGCCGGATTTGGATAAACCTCAATTTCAAGCTCTTCAGTAAACTGCTCCACAACACTCCCCCCACACTCACAATCC
>RZYX01000095.1 GCA_009930155.1 Clostridia bacterium
GCGATTTAGTCGCTTTTGGGGTGTGCAGGAGCTTGTTAAACTTACAATTACTGCTGCTAATATCAATAGGTATAAAAACTGTTTTTTCATGACTGTTAATCTATTAGGTATCCTTTTGATGAAAAATATTCTCTTTCGTTGATGACTAGATAATCGTATAAATCAGTGGTTTGATTTATTCTTTTGATTAGTTCTTGCTCCTTTGATCCAGGATGGAGAGTTCCCTGAAGTAAATTTCTAATAACAACTATTTTATGTCCTGAGCCGGCTTTTTTAATGTGTTTTTCTAGTTCTTCAGGACTTTGAGCGTAAAGAAATATGTAGTCTTTTACATATCCTCTGTTGTCTAATAGAATAATCATGAACCCTTGTTCTTTCTTAAGTTTTATTCCAAATTTTTCTTTTGCAAATGAATATATTCTGCCTATATTGTTGCCAAAATAATTTTTGTTTTCTTTAATTAGTTTTGCTTTTCCTGATACTTTTCCTAGTCCTTCATCTTTCGTCCGTGATAATATTATAACAATAACGATAATCGTAATTATTGCTGCTAAAATGCTTATTTTTAATTTTACACTCATCTTTATAGAATTATTTATTTTCTAAAGTAAGCCTTCGTCTGCAAATGAATAGTACGAGTTGTTTGTGATGATCAAGTGATCTAAGAGTTGGATGTCCATGATTTTGCCGGCTTCTTTTACTTTTTTTGTGAGATCTATGTCACTCTGACTTGGCGATAGGTTTCCTGATGGATGGTTATGACTCATTATTATACTTGTCGCTAGTGTATTTAAAGCTACGCTAAACATCAATCTAAGATCGGCTACTGTTCCGGTAATTCCGCCCATACTAAGCTTATCATATCCCAAAACAGTATTGGACCTATCTAATAACAATATTATCATCTCTTCCCTGGTCTCAATCTGATTACTCCATATCTCCTTAAATACCTTATAAGCATCAAAGGATGTTCCTATTGTTAGTTTTTCGCCGGGCTTGATATTTTTGCTGTAAACGATCCTAACTTTCGGAGGATTCTGAGGTATTTTACCTTTGCCTAGACCTTCTTCCTTATCTTTTTTACGCTTGCGAATAATTAAACTCGCAATGGCAATGGAGATACAGACAAATATAATTACAAGATATTTTTTCATCTCTAAATGCTTCTAAATTGTTCTATCTTGAGATTTCTGCCCGGACATGCTGTCGCATTTCCAGGAATTTCTTTGTGACCGTAAACCGGTAGTTTCTTTTTGAACTTATCATTCAAATACTTAATTAAATTCTTGAGTGATTTTTTCTGAGCTTCACTTGGTTGTTCGGTCTCAAAATTCCCGTTTAATACAATTCCGATTCCGGTTGCATTTGCATTGATAGTATGCCATCCTATCGAAGTGAGTTTATTTGTCTGATAAATGGTTCCATCCGGCTCAATACAAAAATGATATGCAATTCGTGGTGATTTCAAATATCCCTTTGGATCGATATGCCACCTGGCAAAATCATAAACATTAAACTTGCCTGCCGGTGATGCCGAATGATGAACAATAATTCTATCAATGCTGCTTAAATTTCTTTGTTGATATTCGCCTCTGTTGGGAAGATCGTTTGTTATGTCTTTTATCATACGTATAAATTTTAACTTGCGTGAAACAATAATTATCATCAGTAATAAAGCTCCGGTGATAATCCAATTTTTATATCTTTTAAATGTATCTGTAACCTTGATTATCATACCATTGCTTGTGCAATTTTTGCCATGTCAGAAAATTTCACTTGACCCGAATATCCGTTTGCAATTAATGCAGATTCGGTGTTTGGTCCAAAATATCCATCCTCCGAAAGCTTTGCATTATATGCTTTGTTAAGTGCCTTCTGAAGACTTAGTACATTATTCCCCTTGCATCCTTTTTGTAATGGATAGGCTTTGCAATCTAGATATTCTAATGCTCTGCTTGCAGGTAAACTCGGGCTTGTAGTTTTTTCTTTCAGGCTGTCGGTTCCTGTAGAGCCTTCGCTTGATTCAATGCCAAATCGTTTCTTAATTTCGTCACGCTTCCAAAAAACTATTGCTCCAATAATCAACACAATTACTAATAATATTCCTTTTGCTTTCATCTCGATTGTTTTAATATGTTATTCCGTTTTGTCTTAATATGTCTCTGACTTCCTGAAGCTCTCCGCCATCAAGATCATCTGCAAGCCAACTTTTTAAATCTCCTGTTAAATCAGCAAAAAATGTCCCGCCATCTTTTTTCCTGGTACCGAAACATTGTTGTAAATGGTTCCAATCGTCTTGTGTTCGCAATCGCATCATAACATCATAAATACTGTCTTCCTGTGTTCCTGTTCCATTCATGGCTGATTCTAGTGTGCTGCACATCGAGAAGTACTCGCCGCGTTCAAAACTTAAATTTGATTGATCTACATCTATCTTCTCAACATCTCTGTGCATCATCCTTCTGATTGCTGCTGCAATCTTATTCTTGAATATTATTAAAAATACTATTACAAATATTGCAGTCCATGTTTTGCGCCTGGTGTCAGGTGGTATGGACTCATACTTGTTTTTTGCCAAAAGGGCTGATGTTATCAGTTTATCGTACATTTTCTATGATTTTAATACTGCTAATACTCGACGAACATACTTTGGCAAACGCAACAATAATTGGGCTTCAGGTAATTGTTCGCCTTCTTCTATCATTTCTTTGACTACAGGAATTAGCTCAGGCTTTTCATGTATCATTTCTACCGTACTCATAAGATCTTCGTGACTTATTGCACGGTTTAATACCGTTAGTGCTTTTAGCTTCTGAGATAGTTCCTTTGTGTCTTTTGCATCAAGCTTGATTTCTTTGTGCATGGTGCGACCATTGTCCTCAATCGTTATCGCTAATTTGTATGTTTTCATCGTCTTCTGCTTTTTTGGTTACTATTTCATTTGTTTGTTCACTCTGCTCTTTTTCTTCCTCGATCTCATCTTCAGGGATTAAAACATCCATCAGATACATTTTTTGCTCATCTGTCATGTTTGATATTGCTCCAATTAGCTCATCAAATGATATGTTGCTTTTTGATTTTTGTTGCTCGGGACTTTCGGCAAAGTCATCATCATCAATTATTGGTTCTGAAGCTTTTGTGTCATTTTTTGCACTTCCCAAATCGTTTTTCTTAAAGGATTTCTTCACTATTTTGTCTGCTTCATCCAGTCCAAAGGCTGATTTTCCTAACTCAAATAGTCCTCCGGCTATTGATTTTGTGTATTCCTTAACCGTTCCTAATCCTTCAGCTTTTCTTTCCTCAAATTCCTCAAGTTCCTGAAGTAGCTTTCGCTCTTTTTCCTCAATTTCTTTTGCACGAAGCTCTAATTTGTATAGCTCCATTCTCATCTCTAACTCTGCTATTCGCTTGATGGAGTCAGTTTCTCTTTTGGCTGATATCTCATCGTACTCTGCTTTGATTGAGCGTGTAGCATCGGAAACGTTTTTGTCAATTATTCCCTGAAGATCCTGATATGATAATCCGGCTATGCCTCCAAAATTAGAATTGCCGGCTTGAGGTCTGGATGGAAAGCCCGGAAAACTTAATGGCATCATTTGTTCTTGTCCGGTGGGATAGGGTGCAGATCCTAAATATAAGGGTTGTCCTAAATCATTTCCTTTGAATTTGTCAAACCTTAGTTTAAAATACTTCTTTGTTGAGTTTAGCATATTCCCGGGATTTGACTTTTCTCCATTCCCAATTACAATTATCAATTCATGTGGATAATCTTTGTTTGCATGATCAATTAGAAAATTCCTGAATTTTTCTGTTTCTTCAGATGTTCCGGAAATTATTTCTTTCATTTGGTTTTGCAAGGGACGTACACTCCACAAATCATATATCGGAATGGTATGATTGCAAAATCGTTCTGCAAAGTTTTCATCGTAATCGTGTATGTCGAAAATATGCTGCATTATTTTGTTATTTTGAGTTTTACATATTGTACTTTGTAATCAAAACTGTGTGATTGTGAAAAATTTATTGATCCTTTGTGTCGCGTGATTATCTCTTCATCTATTGTCTGTGCTGCTGAAAGCTGCTTTTGTATCAATCTGCTTTCTGTGGCCGAATGATATTCAAGCCAAAAATCAATTGATGATTCAATACTGATCTTATGAATAAAAACTGTTTCATCTCTGGCAACATCAATCCTATGTGGATTTTCTTCCTGGTGATGTGATATCACAAAAGCTCGGTTCTCGCCAAGCTCATTCTCTACCATTGTTTGTAATATGCTGTTTGTTATATTCATTTCTCAAGAATTAAATAAACTGATGTTTCGGTTCCGACTGATCCATTAACAACTCCGCTGATTATTTCCATCTCTATTGGTTCACTTAATTTTAATGGTCTTTTGTTTGGCGGGCAATCTGTATTTTTGCCGAACTCAAAACTATGTAGCATAACTTTTTTCCCATTGTCAAAAGCCAGCGACAGATTGACTCCGCCTGAACAAAAAGCAGCACTCACTTTCTTAAAATCCTTGATAGTGAATCTAAATGAATCACTTCCTTGATTTTGAAGTTTGCCTTGATATATCTTATGCAAAGAGTACATTGATAATTTCTTCGGGATTATTGGTTAATAATAATTGTACTTGCAGATTGTAATTCGAGCTCCAGGACGGATCATAAAACTTTATTGTCATCTCGTCACCGGATACAGGAACGGGCTTAAACCATGAGAAAAATCGTTTGTTTGGTGCTACTGATCCTGAACTCATTACATGTGATGCTTCAAATCTTTCGGGTAAAACATCCATTCCTTTAATCTTTACTTGCTCCAAAATGGATTTTTCACTTGCATTGGTGTTCGAAATAGCAATACCAACTAAATATTTATAGTCTTTGTCCAGCTCTTCTTTTAATTCATGGACTTTATCGTTCACTATTACTTTATCAATACATTGTATGATAAAACTTGTCTTGCCTAATTCTGTCATTTTGCTTGTCCTCCTTTTGTTCTTTCTGCTTTGATTTTTAATTCGTCTATTTCTCCGGAGTGTTTTTCAAGGATTTTTTCATGCAACTCAATTGACTTACTCAGGTATTCGATGTCCTTTTGACTGCCTTTTATGGATAATGCTAAGTCCTGAATTATCTTTTTGAGTTCTCTCACATTTGCAACAAAAAACGAGAGTGTTACTCCGTTTAATGATAATAGTACACTGATAATTATTCCAAATATTTTATCGCTGTTCATCGTCCTTGATTTTTGTGTTTTTATAAAGTATTGCCTCTGCGAATTTCTGAAATGCTTTTGGTGCAAATCCTGCTGTGATTAAAAGTGCATCTAAATCGAAATAGATTGTCCCCTCAATCATTTGCCAGGTGATAATAATAAATGCAAATATCAATGTCATCAACGATTGCAAACGCATCAGGGAATCTATTCCTTTGCGTTCCTCGAGATATCTTTTGATCATGCTCATATACAATTACTATTTATCAAATTCAGCACTAAAAATTGAGGTTTTGCCTTTTGCAATAATTGCTTCAGATGTTTTTGTTTCACCATCAACTGTTACAGTTACCTTGTAATTACCCTCAGCTAAATTCAATTGATAAAAACCGTACTGGTTTGTAACTGACTTAAACTCATCACCGGAACCGGTTTTTGCTTTGACCTCTACTCGATTAAGTGGCACTGTCTTTTTGGTGATATCGCCCTGAAGCAAACCATGATCTGCTCTTTCACTTAATCCTCCCATTCCATTAACCGCATGATATAATTCAGGATCTCTGCGAACTGAAATCCCCAGTTCTCTTCTTTGCTCTGTTGACAATGCTTTTATTGAATTCTTTAAATCCATAACTCTTTAGTTTTAATGATTAAAAATAAAAGAGGTCCGGTTGCCCGGATCCTCAATTATCACAAATGAATTTTTAGTAACTTTTCACCTCAGTGCCGATAAGCTTCAACTTTACTTGCCCGCTCATGCTGGATGGAGCATCTTCGATGTCCACGGCAATGGTCTTTTTAGGTACAATCAGTTTTGGATTATTCAAGACGATTACTCCAAAATCTCTGTTGACGTTGTATCCAAAAACTGGTGCCTGAAACATGTCAACCGGATTTTTACTCATGATTTCACGAGTTCCAATCTTAAATGTAAAAACTGCATTGGCCAAAAAGTCAGGAAAAAGTTCGTCGAAGCGTCCTGATGATCCGCTGCGATATTGCAAACTTATTGCCGATAGCAAAAAGTATTGGTTCTCTGCCAACTCAGCATCATCAATATTACGAAGACCGGCTTCACTTTTTTCGTTCTTCTTAATGATGTCGGTACTGGTGCCGGCAAGCTCACGAATCACAAAATATTCCTTGTCGGAAATTTGTGCTCGATCTTCTTTTAACATCTTTTGCATGCTTGCAGGCAGAT
This sequence comes from Clostridia bacterium, assembly GCA_009930155.1. The sequence goes on from RZYX01000095.1 coordinate 6,425, forward strand.
TGGGTATTCGCTCAATCATTTGCTTCCTGAACATACTTGCACCAAGTTTCGAAAACTGGGCTGCCTTTTTTCTACTCTCTGCGCCGGCTTCGATGCTGCCGCTTAATCCGCTGAGGATAATCTCCTCGTTTGTCATTTCACTCATTTTCGTAAGTATTTAATTAAACATTAGTAAGTAATTTCATCTTTCAACTCTCAGCACTCCAAACACTCTAGGCACTTTAGACACTCCAAACACTCCAGGCATCCCGAGAATCCTCGAAGAATAACAAAAATCGCAGATTTTTTATTCTTCGGAACTCTAGGCACTCAAGGCACTTTAGAC
>RZYX01000356.1 GCA_009930155.1 Clostridia bacterium
GCGGTGTTGCCTGCGGTCCAAAGGCTGCTGCAAGAATAAAAAGGCTTAATCCAAAAGCAGATGTAACACTTATTGAAAAAGGTGAAATTCTTTCTTATTCAGGATGCGGAATGCCTTTTTATATTTCTGGTGAGGTTCATGACCACAATGAGCTTATGCAGACTCCGGTAGGTGTTGTAAGGGATTCTCATTTTTTTAAAGTTGTTAAGGATATAAATATTCTTAACAGGACTGTTGCTGAAAGAATCGACAGAGAAAAAAAAACAGTTCACGCACTTAAAATAGACACCGGAGAAAAACTTGAATTCCCATACGATGACTTAGTTCTTGCAACAGGAAGTGAAACTGTAAGGCCTCCAATTCCTGGAATTGACCTTAAAGGTGTAAATATTTTAAGCACAATTGAAGATGCAAGAAAAATAAAGGAAAGGGTTTCAAGATTTAAAGGCAAAAATGCAGTTATAATAGGCGGAGGCCTTATTGGAATTGAGGTTACAGAAGCCTTTGTAAAACAGGGAATGCATGTAACTGTAATAGAAAAGGAAGATCAGCTTCTAAAAAATCTTGCTGATCCTGAAATTTCAATCCATGTAAGAAGAGAGCTTATAAGAAACGGAGTAAACCTGGCCATTGGACAGACTGTAACAGAAATTAAAGGTGATGACTCAAGCGAGGTTTCAGCAGTTATAACAGAAAAAGAAACTTTCCCTGCAGACATAGTTCTTGTCTCCATCGGCGTAAAACCAAATGTCAAACTTGCAAAAGACTGCGGACTTGAAATAGGGGTTACAGGGGGAATTGTAACAGACGAATATCTTCGTACAACAGATAAAAACATTTATGCAGGCGGAGACTGTGCTGAAAATAAAAACAGGCTCACAAACGAAGTAATATATACTCCAATGGGTTCTACTGCAAACAAACAGGGAAGAGTTATTGGAGACAATATATGCAAAAGAAATACTAAATTCCCGGGAGTTCTTGGAACTGCAATCTGCAAGGTTTTTGATCTTACAATTGCAAGAACAGGACTTACAGAAAAACAATGCATAGAAAAAGACATTAATTATGTAACAGTTTTAACTCCCTCCCCTGACAAGCCCCATTTTCTTCCAGACGCAAAACTTATAATAATAAAACTTATTGCTGAAAATCCTTCAGGTAAAATTTTAGGATGCCAGGTTACAGGTTACGGCGAAGCTGCAAAAAGACTTGATATTGTTGCAGCAGCCATGAGCCACAATGCAACTGTTTTTGATCTTGAAAATTATGACCTTGCCTATGCACCGCCATATTCACCTGCAATGGACAATATTATTGTTGCTGCAAACATTGCTGAAAACAAACTTACAAATACTGGAATGTCGTGCAC
>RZYX01000357.1 GCA_009930155.1 Clostridia bacterium
CGAGCCACACTTTGGACACTTTTTTGATAGCTCGTAGCCTGTTTTAACTTTTTGTTTTAACTCCTCGCTAATGTCGCCTTGCTTTTTAAATATCAAGATATTTTGGTGAACTTTTACCAATTTTCTGCTGCCAGCAAAGTTGTTTGCTCTAATCATTGCTGTTCCGATAGGGTCAAGTAAAATTGCCTCGTTGTATAAACCAGCGCCAGCAACTATAAATGCTTTTTTAGTGTCAGAAATAAAATCATAGTAATAACCGTCTTTATCTCTAACATCACCAACAACAAACACTGCAAAGCCGCCAGTTTTTAGTTTTTCAACTGATTTAAGAATAATTGAACGGTAAAGGTGCAAAAATTTATCGTATGGCATATTTGACAGGTCGTCTTTGTCATTTGAATATACCTCAAGGTCGGCATAGGGTGGGCAGCTAAAAATCATATCAAATTCTTCGTGAATTGTGTCTAGAACTTGATTGCTATCACCGCAAATCCAGGTTGGCTCATTGCCAGGGCAAATTTCTTTACCTTGCTCAATATTGGCTGTAACTTGTTCGGGGCGTAATTCAATCCCAGTGTATTTATAGCCCATTTTATGCGCTACAATTCCACGAACACTTCCGCCTGCAAAACTATCCAAAATAGCGCCATTTTCAGGGCAAAACCACTTATACATCAGTTCACAAAGTGCTGGGTCAAAGATACTAACTCCTGATTTCATACTGGGCATATAGTCTAAATCGTTTTTCCCGATTAAGCATTCTGCATCACGACCTTCCTCTGATTTAATGCCAAGCTCTAGCCACTTGTTTTTACGTTGCCGCCAGTTGCCACCCCTAGCGTCTAAGATACTAAATGGCGGCTCAATGTATCTATCACGCAAGATACCAGCGGACTCTTTTTGTTCGTCTTGTTTTTGTTCTTCCATACTTTTTTTATTAATTAATTATATTTCTTTTACCAATAATCCAAAATAAATCACCTGGCTGTAAATATTTAAGGCATTTAGCCTCGTAAATTGGGTCTAACTGCACATCACCAAGGCTAGCTTTTACCTCTAAATGATAATCTTCTGGAAAAAGACCGTGAAATTTAATGTCTTCAATAAAATCCCGCAGTTGAAATACATTATCTAAAGAATCGTAACGGCTTATCCAAAGGGGTTTAAAATAGTTATCTACATATAATTTGGGCAACAAAACAGAAGAATATAAATCTTTTCCATAAGCACGGTATCTTTCATCGGGCTGCCGATTTTCAATGATAAACCTTATCCTTTCGGAAGCCGTCATCATAGCTTTGCCGAATTGAATCATCTGTACTTTATGAATACTGTCTCTTAATGCAGTTTCGGGGTCTGTAATTTCTACT
>RZYX01000096.1 GCA_009930155.1 Clostridia bacterium
CTGTAATGATGTAAACGCTGTTAAAGTTGTCACTGAAAGATCAGATGTGTTATAGCACTTTAAAATAGATCCATCGTTGTAACCTACTATACCACCGACTACTGTGCTAGAAAGATTAATTTCAATTAAATTTTCACTCTTTGCTGCTGCACAGTTTTCAATTGTACCCATATTATATCCTGCAATGAGTCCAATAGTTTTAACATCTGATTCATCTATGTTAACAAATTGTGCATCACTTACTTTAAGATTCGATATACTTGCTCCTTCACCAACGTATCCAAAAAGACCAACATCTGAAATTGCCTCTGTATTTGTGCCAGTAATTTTAATGCCTGATATTTGATAATTTTGCCCATCAAAACTACCTGTAAAATTTTCTTTTTCGGTACCAATAGGAATAAATTCTGTGTCAGCCACATCAACAACTATGTCCCCTGTTAATTTATAACTTCCATTAAGAGGATATCCACTCTCTTTACCAATTTTTTGCAAATCTGCATAACTTGATATTTCAATTTCCCCGTCTGCATTTGCCAAAAAGCTCATCGGTATTATTGTAAGAAGTATTGCCAATACAAGTGTTACCGATAACACTATTTTGCGTTTTTTCACACTCTCTACCTCCAATTTTGCTATTAAAATAGCATCTATAGATTGAAAACATCTTACGCCCGCAAGAATTTTATGCAAAAGAACTAAAAACTTTACACAAAATTTAAATCATTCTTAATTATATTGTATTTTTCGACTAAAGTCAAGAAACTTTGACTTTATAAATTGATATAATATTTACAAAAAATACAATTTTTTTATAAATTTACAAAAATTAAACAAAAGGTGGATACAAGCCTAAAAAACGCTTATATCCACCTTTTGTTTGTCATTTCTAAATCATCTACTCTTCCTGTGGAAGTAGTTTAAATGCCTTTTGAATATGAGGGTCCTCACTGTCGCTCATTACCCCAATTGCATCACTCTGTTCTGAAGAAAGTTTTATATCATAATCTGGCTTTACTCCAACCTTGTTATAAGAATCGCTTTTATAAGGAATTATCTCTGCAACAGTAAGCACAATTGCACTTCCGTCGTGAAGTTGAAATACTTGCTGCATAGTTCCTATTCCTTTTGTTGACTCGCCAACAATTTCTGCTCTGCCAAAGTCACGCAAATCACAAGCAAAAAGTTCTGCAGCACCTGCCGTTTTTTGATTTATCAAAACAACGGTTGGAATAATTACATCATCTGCATCTGACGGGAAAGTCTTGATAGTTTTACCACTCTGATTAACCGCTGTTGCTATTGCTTTTGTACCATCTGTTGCAATAGGAACAAGAGTATCAATAACCTCTGCCGCATATTTTATGCTACCAGCAGAGCAGTTTCTAACATCAAATATAATTCCCTTAACACTATTATTTTGAAGTTCTGTCATAACATCTTCAAACTGCACTGGAGTATTACCGTAAAATGCGTTTATTGTTACGATTGCAGTATTCCCTAGCATCCTATATGAAACTGTCGTAAGACTATAGCCTTTAACTACGCTAACTGTCTTTTCCTCTCCATCTCTTTTGTAGGTGATGTTAACGCTTGACATCTTATCGCCCACAAGATTCTCGGAAATCACTTCATAATTTTCTGCTGTTACCTTATCCTCGCCAATCTTTGTAATTTCATCGCCACTTTTAATACCAGCTGCCTCTGCCGGAGAGTTTACAGCAACTCCGGTTATATGAAGATAACCTGTCTCATTATTAAGTGTATGGCTAATGCCTATTCCAGACATCTTGCCACTTTCACGATTATAATACTCAATATATTCATCCGCAGTCATATAAAAACTACTATCGTCACCCAAGCCCGCTATATATCCCTGTGCAATGCTTGAATTCAGCTTTGATGTATCAAATTCACCATAAAACTCTTTGCGAACAAGCTCATCCATCTCAGATATACTCGAATACATACTAACTCGATTTGGCAATTCCTTTATTAAATTGTTATAGACTTTCATGGAAATTGACATTGTAATTGCAACCGTTACTGCAACAACAACAAGCACAATTGCCAACGCTTTCCCCAAAGAGATTTTTTTATTCATATAGTTACCTCTTATTTATAATAAACATCAGACGGCATTGCCAAATAATTAAGTGGATTTTTCTTTGAACCATTTACTCTAACTTCAAAGTGAACATGAGGGCCGGTAGAATTGCCTGTGCTACCCATTACAGCAACAGATTGGCCTTGAGTTACATGCTGGCCTAAAGTTACTTTAAGATAAGCACAATGCCCATAAACAGTTACAACTCCATTGCCGTGGTCTATCGCTAAATAATTACCATAACCACCATTCCAACTGCCATTATTACTTGCTATAACTACTGTTCCATCAGCAACAGCAACTAAGCTTGGAGAAGAGATTTTTGTTGAAATATCAACTCCATAATGGAACTTCGTTACGCCGTTCATTGTTCTAGATCCATATTTAGAAGTTATATAAGTTCCTCTATATGGTAATGGCCAAATCATTTCGCCAACAGAACCACTACCGTTTTGAACTTTTCCACTGAGAATATCATCAACTTCTGTTTCAAAAGCATCTTTTTGTGCTTCCAAATTCTGCTGAATTTTTTTAGCCTCTGCATCTTGTGCATTAAGACTGCTTATTTGTTTATTCATTTCTAAAACTTTTACGCTAAGCTGCTTTTTCTTTGGAACAAGCTCTGCTTTAGCAGCTGAAAGTTCATCTTTTTCTGACTGAACTTTAACTTGTTGCCCTCTTAAGGTTTTTTCAAGCTCTGTAAGTTCGTTAATCTTGATTTCAAGTTCTTTTACAAGGTCAGAATCATGTTTTGAAACGCTTTTAACAAGTTCCATTCTTGTTAAAAAACTCTCAAAGCTATCTGAACTCATAAGAATTTCTATAGAAGATGTTTCACCAGCCATATACATAGTACGAAGACGCTGCATTAAAAGTGCTTTCGTTTGCTCTATCTCTTGTTCCTGAGTTGCTACATTTTCTTGTGTCTGCTTTATTTGTGTATTAAGTGCCTCAACTGTTTGATTAAGAAGAGAAATTTTTTGATTAAAGCTACTTATCTGCCTGTCAAGCTCATTCACTTGCGTAAGCAAATCAGAAGCAGTTTGTTTGCTCTGTGCTTTTTTCTCTTCAATTGCCGCAATTTTATTTTCGCTTGCCAATATTTCGTCTTCAATTGCTTCAATCTTATTATTAATACGGTCAATCTCTTCCTGTTCAGAATCTGTAACGGCAAAAGCCATCTGTGGTGCTACAACTGCAAGAATCATCAAAACCGCTGCAAGCATAGACAAAATTGTTCTTTTTACATTTCTTGTTTTACTCACTTATAACACTCCCTTGATCTTTTAAGTATTTGCCCATCGAAACAATACTACCAGATGTACCTGCCACAACGCCAATGCAAATAAACCCAATTAGCATGCGACCTATATAGTCAACAAAATTTACAGCTGAACCACCAAGCCCGAGCAATGAAGTAACATCTGCAAATGAATTAATAGTAATTGAATATAATCCAAAAACAAGAAAAAGTGCCACAAAGCTTGAAATCATTCCAATTAATATTCCCTCTACTATAAATGGCCAACGAACAAACCAATTGGTTGCTCCAACTGCTTTCATTATGCTTATTTCAAGTCGACGATTAAACATTGTAGCTCTTACGGTATTTGCAATTATGAAAAGTGAGACAACCAAAAGTAAGGTTACAATACCTATACTTATATATGTTACTGTTTTTCTGATTTTTGAAAGTTGCTTCGCCAAGGTACTATTTTCACGGATATTTAATATATTATCAACAGATTTAATAGATGAAACAGTTTGAGAAAATTCATCCATTCTTTTTAGTGTGATTTTATATGCATTTGGAAGTGGATTTTCTATTCCAGATAAAAGTGCTGCATCTTTGCCCAAACTTTTTAACTGCTGCTTGTAGGATTCCTCTTTAGAAACAAAATCACAAGCCTCTACATTTGGTATTGAACGAATATCTTGACCTATCTTATCAATCTGCCCCTGTGACAATTCATCTTCAATAAACACCATAACGATGTTTTGAGACTCTATTTTACCAAGCATTACATCAATATTTAAAAACAACATTGCTGCGCAGCCAATCATGACCAAACAAGAGGTTAAAACTGCAATAGATGCAGCAGACATAAGGCGATTTGCCCAAACATTACGAAATCCCTCTTTTGTGAGATACCCTAAACTACCACCACTGCGTTTTTTTACTTTTGTTTCATTTAAATCCTTTTCTTTTTTACTCACTATCCCTGCACCTCCGTTTCATCTATGTTTTCGAGGTGCTCAAGATACTTTGAATAATCAATTCCTACCGCACTTAAATCTGCACTAACCTCATTATTAGGCTTGGGTTGCGAATGCCTTGTATTATTGACTGCTGAACCCTGTAAAGGTGTGTCACTTGACACTGGTTTTGCAGCCTGAGGCATATTAAATGTTGAACCTCTATTTGAATTTTGCGGTGAAATCGGATTATTTTGTTGAGTAGGATAAAAACTTCTTTTATATCCTCTATTTACATCATAATCAAGCCTATCTCCATTTGCAGTATCTGAAATAATACTGCCATTTTCGATTGCAACTATTCTATGGTTAAATCTATGAACCAAATCATGCTCATGAGTCACCAGAATTACTGTTGTTCCATTTGCATTTATATGATTAAGCAAATCAATAATTTCATATGACATTTCTGGGTCAATATTACCCGTCGGCTCATCAGCGATAATAATATTTGCATTGTTAACAAGTGCCCTTGCAAGTGCAACCCTCTGTTGTTCTCCACCAGAAATTTCGTTTGGGAAGCTGCGAGCCTTAGAAGTAAGCCCAACTAGACTCAACACATAAGGTACTCTTTTACGTATTTCTTTTTCTTTAGTTCCTATAACCCGCATTGCAAATGCAACATTGTCATAAACCGACATTTTAGGAATAAGTCTAAAGTCCTGAAAAACTATGCCCATTGTCCTACGGAAATATGGAATTTCCTTTTTAGTAATATCAACAAGATCATAATTATTTATAGTGATTTTACCACTGGTTGGTGCTTCCTCGCGCATAATTGTTTTAAGCAGTGTGCTTTTGCCCGATCCTGAAGAACCAACTATAAAAACAAACTCACCTCTGTCAATTCTTAAATTAACATTTTTTAGCGCTTTTGTTCCATTATCATAAATTTTTGAAACATTTTTAAATTCAATCAATTTGCTCTACCTCTTTATTTCGCCACTTTTAAAATCCTCTTATATTCTACACATAAAACCTCAAAAATTTAAAATTCAAGGCATATTAAAGCTATTGAAACTTTAACACGCCCTAATTATAGCATAAAAAATACTGCTTGTAACTATTTTGTAACTATTTTGTTGGTTTTTGTATCAATACACAAAAAAATCGAATATATTTAGTCGAACAAACCAAATCGATATGCATATTCTGTTTGTTGACTAATATTTTGTTGGACTTGCATCCAAATACTTTTTAACCATTAAAGCTACCTTGAAAACAATAGCATCATCAAATTCACGAAGATCTAAACCTGTAAGCTTTTTAATTTTTTCAAGCCTATAAACAAGAGTGTTTCGATGAACGAAAAGTTTACGAGATGTTTCTGAAACATTAAGATTGTTTTCAAAGAAACGCTGAATTGTGAAAAGAGTTTCTTGATCAAGATTTTCTATTGAACCTCTCTTGAAAACTTCACGCAGGAACATATCACAAAGAGTGTTTGGAAGCTGATAAATAAGACGAGCAATACCAAGATTGTCGTAGCTTATTATTGTTTTCTCAGTGTCAAAAACCTTTCCAACTTCAAGTGCAACTTGAGCCTCTTTGAATGAACGAGCTAAATCCTTTATGCCCGTAACTGTTGTTCCGATACCAACAAGTGAATGGCTATAAAACTCTGTGCTTAGTGCATCAGAAATTGAATGAGCAAGCTTTTCTAAATCTTTAGGTTCGATATTAGCACGAACCTCTTTTACAAGAGCTATATCTGTTTCATTAATGTTAATTACAAAGTCCTTGTTCTTATCTGGGAAAAGATTTTGAACAACATCAAATACAGATGCATCCTCATGACCTGTTATTCTGATAAGAAGAACTACTCTTGATGCATCATTATTAAAGCGGAGTTCCCTTGCCTTAATATAAATATCTCCAGGAAGAATATTATCAAGAATAACATTCTTAACAAAGTTGCTCCTATCATATTTTTCGTCATAAAACTGCTTAATACTGCTCAAAGACACTCCAAGTACTTTTACATACTTTGATGCAAGTTCATCCTCACCCTCAACAAATACTGCATACTCGTGACGAAGGTGTGAGCCAAAAGTTAAATATGTTACACCGTCAAGACAGATTATATCGCCATTTGCAAATACATCTGTAAGATTTGCGTTCTGTGGCTCACCTATACGGCCAAGCTCACTACAAGAAATTATTGTGCCTGTTTCGTCAATAACTCCGACTGTTCTATCAATCGCATCACGCATTTGATGTATGATTCCCTGAAAAAGTCTATTTGACATTTATAATACCTCCAAAGCATTTTTGGGTTATGTACTAAAGATGTATTTTGTGGTATAATTAAGTAAAAAGGAATGGTGATAAAAATGGCAACAATTGAAGTAAGATGTTCAAAATGTGGAAGCA
>RZYX01000358.1 GCA_009930155.1 Clostridia bacterium
AGTGGCGTTAATCATAAAATGTTTCGTTTAGGTGCAGGGGTTTATGCAGGGTATCGCCTTGGCGGACATGTTAAATATGAGTACGAAATGGATAATACTCACTCAGTATATCATCGCAAAGGAGACTACTTTTTAAACTCATACAGATATGGAGTTAAAGCAGTTTTCGGAGTTTATGATGTAAATATTTTTGCCGCTTACGATTTAAGTACTCTTTATGCTGACAACAAAGGTCCTGAACTTAACCCAATTAGCTTTGGACTAAACTTCACTTTCTAAAGAAATCGCTTTTCGTAACAAAGGTAAATTGCCTGTTAACATGGTTAGCAGGCAGTTTTTGTTGCACAAAATAAAGCCCCCTTGAATAAATTCAAGAGAGCTTTATAACTATGAAAAAACAAATTTAAATTATCGTAGTTTTTTTGCGTAAGCTTTTATTGCCCTTTTATATAGCTCTTTGGTTTGGCATTTTTATCCAGAGAATTAATAATGATTCTATCTTCATCACTATTTGCAGAAGATTTTTTATTCGGATTTCTTAAATGAACACCCTGAGATTCGTTAGCACCAAAAAGAGTTGGATGTAAATATCTTCCTTTATTATAATCTTCTTTCTCAACTTCTGCCACAACTCTATTTGCATTTGCGAATTTATCTTGACGAATTCCGGTAACTTGCCAACTAACCTTTTTCCCTGGTTCACCGCCTCCGATAGTAAATGTGTTGTTGTTTATTTCTTTTGCAACATATAAATTTGGCATTGGTGCTCCCACTGCTGTTAGTTGATACCTAAAGTCTTTATTAAGGGCATTAAAATATTCAGGTAAAGTAACTTCTGCAAATCCATTTTGGTCAAATTCTGCAAGACCGTTGTAAATATTCATCATGTCAGGACTTTCTACAAATGAATGATATAAATATTTGTTTTCTGGGTCAAGTGGATGATCAATTTTAAAAGTCCCACCACCTTTAGCAAAAGTACCAACAACTTGACCGTTACCAGTAGTAGCATCAAATGCTATTCTATATGTACCCGCTGAAGCTCCTTCTAAAAATCCCTCGAATAATATATCGTTATCTGCATAAACTGCATACTCATAAGTATTTCTATATGCCCCTAGGTATCCTGCTTGTGTTGCCCCTAAAGCTCCGCTTAATTGTCCAATTACGCCACCTCCATTTAGGTTATTTGCCTGCCCAAAGACTCCGTAATAAGCATCTCCAACTACGCCAAAACCATTTACATTACTCCCATACAAACCACCTGCTGAAGCACTTGATGAAATTCCGATGATACCATGAGCGTCAGCTGCTGAACTGCCGTTTTGTCCAACAACACCTGCCGACCAATCACCAGTGCC
>RZYX01000359.1 GCA_009930155.1 Clostridia bacterium
TCAATATAGAGCATACAGAGTTCTCTAACACTAGAGGCATTAAATACATCAATCTTGACAACAAGGTGCTCTTTCTTTATTTCAGAAAGAACTGCATTCACCAAAGTCGTTTTTCCGTATCTTCTTGGTCCTATAACTGCACAATGTTGCCCCATTTGAATATACGCTTTAAGTGTAGCGACTTCATTTTGACGACCAACAATAAGTTCTGATAGCCCACCAGCATTTACTCTCATAATACCACCTTTAGTAACTTTACTAAACAGTAGTATAGCTAAATAAAATATTTAGTTCAATAGATAAATATTCCCACAATAGAGCACCCAAAACTTTTTTGAATTTTGATGGTCTATTTGCACTGCAAAGCATTTGATACACCTAATGAATTTATCCCCATTTGGACAAGAGCACTAGCATCTAAATTGGTAACACCTTGTGCTGAAATTGCAGCTTGATACTCATCCCATTTATTAGCTGGAAAACATTTGTCTTTATATGCATTTTCTGTAGGTGTGCATTTTCTAAAACTAATCTCTTTTAGATGTTCTAATGTAATGTTGTTACAGTTGTTTCTCTCTAGCCCTAATTGTTCTTTGATCCCTTCTGCAAAAATTCGTGTAGAAATTTGATCATAACAGCAGTGGTAATGTCTTTTTAAAATACATTTGCCCAAAAATTTATCCTTACACTTTGTCTCAGTTGAATAACACTGGTCGAAATTGATAAATCTATTGGTTTTCATCTGCAAGGTTCCCATTTTAGTCGCATCATCAATATTTCCGCACGCATCAATGCTATCAAACGCCATAATGAGGTCTAAGAGAATGGTTGCAATTAAATTATAAGGAGGAGGGAGCATTGCTAATAATTTTTTAATAGCAAACATTGCTACGGCTTCTCCAACGCCACCACCTTCACTTCCACTTGATGTTGTGGTTAGACTTACCGTGTTTGCGTTATTGGCAATGGCTAATTTACCTGCACAAATAACTTGCCCAGCTTGAAAATATGCCTGAGAGTTTTTGGCAACCATAGTTACATATTTTGCGGATATATCATTTTCAATGTAATAATACATTTCTTTGACAAATTTTTCACTTGTTGCTCCAGCTAGATATTGAATTTGGGAATAAGATAATCTTATTGGATTTTGCCACGGTTGAGCTAATTCTTTTGAAGTTGATTCTAAATCTGATGCAACATAACTAATTAGATTTGGAGCGCTGAGTCCAATCGATGCCATACATGTAGCATATGCAACACTTTGGCTATCTGAATCTGTATCTCCCAACCATGCTTTGTTAAAATTATTGGCTGTGACAAGTTCTTCTTTGGTAGGGATTAGAGCCATACCTAAC
>RZYX01000360.1 GCA_009930155.1 Clostridia bacterium
AATCTATATGCAGTCGACGTGGTATTTATCAGGCAGTGCGGATATTTATGTGGACAATAAAACAGTTACATTAATGAGGGCAGATAATTTTAAAAATTTTATGATTGCTTTTAATAATGTTTCAGCAAATTCCACAATAAATCTTGGTAAAAAGAATATGACGGGGACAGTAATTCTTGACGGAAATAACATTGAAAATTCTTTTCAATTAATTAATGTTCACACTACAACAACGGGAAATACCTTTAATATTTATGATGGAATAGTGCTTAAAAATCATAAGAGTTCAATTAGACCAGCGTTTTATATATATGAAAACTACAATGTTAATATATATGGGATTGAGATTTCAAATTGTTCAAACAGTGCTAAACTTGGAGAATCAAATGTTTTATTTGGTGGAGCAATAGTTTTATCTGACAGCAGTTCAAAACTTGTGATTTACAATGCAAATATTCACGATTGTTCTTCTACATATGGTGGAGCGATATATTTAGTATCTGGCAATACAACAATCTATGACGCGAACATCTATAACAACACTGCTAACTTCGGTGGAGGAATTTACATTGGTTCTTATGTCACTTCAGCCACAATCTACAATGCAAATGTTCACAATTGCACTGCAACTGTTTTAGAAACAGTCACAACCTCCGAGGGAGTTTCAACATACGCTTATGAAGGAGGACAAGGTGGCGGGGTCTACATTGCCAGCAATTCAAATGTAAACATCTACAAAATGACGGTGGAAGACAACACGGCTGTTTATGGTGGTGGAATATATTTAGACTACGGCAGAACACTTTCAAAGGTTCTTGGTTTTAACGTCCAAAATCAAATCACAGTCGTAGGCAACAGCGCCATTGAGAGTTATCAGACAACAAATGGAATTGATTATTATTATGTTGGTGGAATGGGCGGTGGAATTTATTCGAGATATCAATTCCATTTAAGTTATGCAATTGTTGCGAACAACACTGCAAGTGTCTATGGCGGTGGAATTTATGAAGAAGGGTTGAATGGAAGCGACAGGCTATACACTTCAACAATAGACAATTCAGCAATCTATGGCAATATGGTTGTTAATCTTTATGATAGCGATGTGGGTGGCGGGGCAATTTATATGCACCAAATGACACTTACAAATGTGGAAATTTATAACAACGGCATTTTAAACCTTTATAGCACAACTGCCACAGTGAATATGTATGGCGGGGCAATATATGGAGTGAAAGGGCTGGGCTTAGGCACGGGAACATATAGTGCCGGCGGAAATAAGACTTTCATTAATTGCAACATATATGACAATTTTATAAACAGCAAATATTCAAGTGGAAATATGAGAGGTTATGGGGG
>RZYX01000361.1 GCA_009930155.1 Clostridia bacterium
ATATGATGACAACGGAAATATGCTTGAAAAACGCTTAACACCGTTTGTTGACAGCACAGCACAAACCCAAATAGTAAAGCTCACAAATGTTTATGACCGCTTCAATCAGTTGACAATGAGCATTACAGACGACGGCAAAACAGTATGCAATACATACAATGGTGAAGGTTTGCGTATTCGCAAGGATGTTAACGGAGTAGCAACAAACTACCTCTATGAGGGCATGAAAGTCGTTGCAGAATACGACGGCGAATACAACCTGGGGGCACAAAATGTTCAGGGCTTGAACCTGCTCATGCGTGTCGAGCAAAACGCAACATATTACTATATGTATAACGGACATGCAGATGCAACAGCACTTCTCAATGCACAAACAGGCAACACAGATGCAACATATTACTATGATGCGTTCGGAACTGTTTTGTCACAGACAGGCAATGTAAGCAACAGCTATCTCTACGCAGGCTATCAGTATGATGAAGAAACAGGCCTTTATTACTTGAATGCAAGAATGTATGACTCAGCAACAGCAAGATTTGTCCAAGAGGACACATACAGAGGCAACCCAAATGACCCACTTAGCTTGAATTTGTATACCTATTGTGCGAATAACCCGCTTGTTTATCATGACCCGACAGGACATTCTTTGGAGAGTATATGGGGTGGAGTTAAAAAAACAGGAAGTTGGGCATGGGGAAAAGTAAAGACAGGAAAGGACAAAACAGTATCGGCAGGAAAAGCAGTTGTAAATTCAGTGGGCAATTTTTTTGCAGATCCAAAAGGAACTTTGAATAATGCTGGTGAGGCTGTAACAAAAACAGCAAAGAGTATTTCGGGTAAAGCCAAGGTGTTTGGAGCAATAGCTAAAAACAAAATAAAAAGTGAAGTCGATTATGTAGCTGGATTTGCAGTTTCATCATATAATAACTTTGTTATACAACCAATAAATTCTGTTATCGGTATGGTTAGTAATTTGTTTGGTTTGGTAAGTTCGAATAATTCATATGCAGCGCAACCCACTAAATTTTTAGATAATGTATCAGAATTTATTGAACAACAGGTGGCTGAAAAATTAAATGTAGATGAGAAAATTTTTTATGGGGGTAAAGTTGCTGGAGATGTAGCAGCAATGGCTATTGGAAGTTTTCTTGTTAAAAATGGAGTAGAGAATATAGAAATAGGACTTACTGGCGTAGAAGTTGGGAAAATGATTTTTTCTACTGGCGTAGGTGAGGTCGTAGGTGCTCCTGAAGTAGCAATTTCAGGTACAGTAGCAATAGCTGGTGCAGTTGAAGCAGGATGTGGGTCGTTAGTTTCATTAAGCAGTTCCAGAAATATGGGCTCTGATATGCAGAA
>RZYX01000362.1 GCA_009930155.1 Clostridia bacterium
CTTCAACAGCCTTTGGTGTTGGCGGTGGATTATTCATCGCTGCGCTTGTTGCCGGATCGGCCGCAGCTGTCGTATCGGCATCTGCAGTTATCAACCCAGTAGTAGCCATCGCGCTACAAGCGTTCTCAGTAGAGGGCACAAGCACCGTTTGGGCAATCGCAATTTATATAGGTGCTGCTCTTATCGGTGGTATCGGCGGTTTCGCACTTAGCTCAATTGTTGAAAAAGCACGAGAAAAATAATCAGTTTAGGATAACAGAACTAAAAAATAACCTTTCATAAAGAAAGGTTATTTTTATCAGTTGAATTTTAATTATTTACGCAGTAAATGCCGCCACCTTCAAGCTTCATAGCAATAGCGACTTTATTGCTTCCATTACTCTGTTTTGTTGTTTCGTTAGAGCACTCGGCATTTTTATAATAATACACAAGAGTATTATTGTTTGAATCTTTCATAGATGATATCGCAGATCCAACAGCATGGGCAGATACTATAATATAAATGCCCCCATCTGGATCCTTAAACTCCCCTTTAGATTCATTCAAATAACTTTGTTTTAAACTGAGTAGTGCAGTTCCGTTCGCCTCTGGAACAACGCCTTTATTATTAGATTGATAATTCTGTATGGCCGTCAAAAGTCTACCTATATCATTCTTTCTCTGCGTATCTCGTTGGTTTCTTTGTAGTGCTGGTAGTGCTATGAATACCATTAGGAATATTAGGCCTGCTATTGCTAGGACTAGGACTACTTCTATTATTGTGAAGGCTGGTTTTTGTGAAGAGCTATTCCACCTTTTATTTTTAGTTGGTAAAGCTTGGGCTAGTGACCTTGAGTTCCGACTAGGAATAAGATGGTGGTTTAGTTCTGGAGTGAGTTGGTTATTATTGTTAGTTTTGTTGTTTGATTGTGATTTATGCTTATGTATATTCATAGTTCTATTTTAGCTAAAAAAAAAAAGAAAATGCAAGGGTGGTTATTTATTTACTCCTACGAATCAAAAATACAATCAAAAAAATTAAATTCCGAGTTCTGTAACAAAATTATTCTCTTGGCTTATCTATAATCTGAGGTTTGATATTATTTGATGATTTATCTCCAGAAATCTTAATCACATCTTTATCGATCTTAGCAAGCTCTTTATGCGCGTTGTTATAATGGCCAACTGTCGTACCTAAAGAGTTGCCTAATCGCTGCATTAAATCTTCATATTTTTGGATATGTGATCCAAGTAAGCCAACTCTCTTTTGAATCTCTTTACTCTGCTCCTCAATTTGTAAACTCTTCAGACCTTGCAAAACCGTCTGGAGATAAGCCATAAAACTGGTTGGCGAAGTCACAATCACCCGTTTA
>RZYX01000363.1 GCA_009930155.1 Clostridia bacterium
CGTTGTTGTTCATGTGCTCTGCCTCCTTTTGCAATCTACGGTTCTAATATTGCTATTCTACTATAATCTGTGTCCCATATAACGGACAGCGGACTGATATACAAATAATATACCGGTGGATAGAAATTAATATAACTTTAATATACCTCATTTATGTCGTTGGCCAAGTGCGAAGCGATTGCAACTCATAAATAGTGCTATAATAATATTTGAAAAATGTGTGGAAAAGGGGGGAGCGGAACAAATGAATGAAGAGCTCTTGAAAAAAGCAAGAGTCATAATGCCTGAAGAAAATACAGAGATTGACCCAATGCTGGAGATTTTCAAACAAAACGTTGCTATCGCTCAATATGCCGCAAAAGTTCGAGGCATCCCAATAGCGCTTTTTGACCCCGTTGAAAGGAGAACATATCTTCGGTATCCAGACGGAACAAGGAAATATCACTAGGCCAACACTAGTTGTTTTTGCGTGACCATACGGGTCGAGGAAGCGTTCGCCAAGGTGAGCTTATTTTAACGTTCATGTTAGAGGGAAAATAAATAATAAACTGCAATTGCCGCCTTCGGGCGGCAATTTTTTCAGGCAACTCTCCCGCAAAACAAGGAGAAGTATAGCACTGCTAAATGATATACCGTTCATTTCGATTATAATACGATTTTGGAAAACGAAAAAAGGGCGTCTGCAAATGCAGACGCCAGCTCCGAAAGTGGAACTCTAATTAGGTTTTGCTTTTTTGCCTCCGGCAAAAAGATTTTCATAGCAGCCTGGGCAAACAAGCGTTTCGACATCGACGGAAACGTGCTCGGCTGCCGTCTTATGTAGCAATGCTGTTCCGAACTGGCGATAATAAGCCTCAGTGTCAGGTGCGCAATGGAGATTTTCAATTGGGGTTTCTTTTCCGCAGCAGGTGCAACATGATTTTAGTTTTGACATAAATATATGTCCTCCTTTGTAAAGTTTTTCTTGCAGTATTAAGGCAAGTTTTTAAGATAATTTTTTCTTTTTATTATCTTGTCCTTATAATATGCGGACTACCTCGATTTTTATTACGGAATTTTTGACTGATTATTTAATAAATCGCAAAATCTGAACATTTATTGACTAATTATAAAGAAAAACAGATAAAAACAGCTAAAAATGCACTCAAAAATTTTTTTGGGTGCATTTTAAAATTGCTTATTCTGTTGTTTTTACATTCGAATCAAATGCCCAAGTACAGCGGAAAGGATTTAATCCTGTAAATTTGCCACTATCAGTCCGCTGTCCGTTATATGGGACACAGATTATAGTAGAATAGCAATATTAGAACCGTAGATTGCAAAAGGAGGCAGAGCACATGAACAACAACG
>RZYX01000364.1 GCA_009930155.1 Clostridia bacterium
AGTTGATAAGAATCAAAAAAAAATGTCATACTCTATTCAAAAAACTTTATAAAAAGCCTATCGTTCTATATGGTGCAGGTATTCATACTATGGATCTTTTCAGTAAAATCAAAAGCACAAAGTCACTCAATATTAAAGCTATCGCCGATAAAAATGAAAAACTATGGGGAAAGCTATTCCAAGGAATTCCTATTATTTCACCTTTAGATATTGATAAGTATGCACAAGATGTCATTATTTCAAGCTTTGCTTTTGAACAAGAGATTAGAGATGAGTTGATTACTATTTTTCAAAATAATATTAACATTTATTTAATTTACAATAAAGAATTCACGATTGGACTTACTGCAGGTATTACTTTGAAAAATAATCAGCGAACAGACCCATATCAAATATACAGGAATACCTTAAAACCAAGATAGCACAAATTAATCACCCAAAATTTTTCGTTTAAGTTTAGTTTTCGTAATCTCTTGCATATGCTCTTTGACTTCTTTACAAAATACCTTTTCAAGCATTTTCAAATAACGAGGGCTTGTATTATACTCATAAAACGCACGATCTCTAAAAGCAACAATCTCTTTGGCTCTGGCATGCTTAGAAGGTAGCGGTTGCATACTATAAGCATGTTGTGAGTAACCTATCCACTCCATCGGAAGCTCCAACCCTTCTTTGAGTGCAATTTTATACAGCATCGATCCAGGATAGGCCATAGCACAGTAAAAATTTGCAAATTCCGTATTAAGTTCTTTAGCCATGCTAAGCGTTTCATTCATAGAATCAAGCGTATCATCAGGTAATCCAAAGATATAATTGCCAATCACATGAATCCCTGCTTCTTGGATAGCTTCCACTCTCTCTTTAATATCACTCACACGCATCTTTTTGGAAGCACCATCTCTGACATCTGCATTAGCAGATTCGATCCCTAATGCTAACCAGTTTATGCCTGCTTGCTTCATACGTTTTAAGGTGTCAAATTTAACGGTATCAACCCTTGCATAACACCAAATATTTAAATCCAACCCTTTTTCAATAAGCAAATCTACAATTGTCATATAATGACTTTTATGTAAAACAAACATCTCATCGATGAATTTGACATTACGTACGCCATATTTTTTATTGAGCATCTCTAACTCTTCAACAATCAGAGCAGGTGATCTGTAACGAATAGTCGATTTACCAAAAGGAGCATTAATACAACAAAACGTACAATGATAAGGGCATCCCAAAGAGGTGTAAATCGCAGCATACGGTGTACGATGGGAAATATCATCAAAGCAGTGCCAATTATGCGCTCTGTATTGATTCATATCCAGTAAGTCCCAATTCGCAATAGGCATAACA
>RZYX01000365.1 GCA_009930155.1 Clostridia bacterium
ATACATAAATTGCTCCACCGTTTGAGGCAGAATTTTCTTCGTCCTGCCCTCCAAAAACACCCGAATTTATTGTGACAGAGCCGTAACTTGAGAGGTATATTGCTCCGCCGTTTATGGCAGAGTTCATCAAGAATTTTGCACCATTTATCTCAAGTGTTCCAATGACTGTTACAACTGCTCCATATGTGGTTGCCAGACCCGAAGTGATGAGCCAATCTCTTAAAATTGCATTTGAATTTAACACAAGGTTGCCACCTTGAGCGATTATAATTGCACTTTTAAGTCTTGCAACATTTCCTCCGCTGAAAGTTAGAGTGGAGGCATCACCTGAAACATTCTGCCCTATGGAAAGAGTTTTGGTGTTTAAAACTTTGAAAACTTCTTTATTTATGTCAAAAGAAGCACTAAGGCTTAAAACAATCCCTTTGACATTTGCAAGAAGTGTCAAGTTGTTACTGATTGTCTTTGATGAAGAAAGGGTCGTCGAAGTGATAAGGACAATTGTGTAGTCGCTAAATCCAGCAAAAACGGCATTATTCACATCGTCAATCGCAGTGTCAAGAGAAGAATAGTAGACATTCTTTTCGCCATTAAAAGTCACAACCCCCTTGACATAGCAGACGGCTTGCCTCCAAACTGCATAAAGTGTGTATGTGCCTGAAGTTATCTCTGTCAGAGTGACAGTTGCCCCTGGGGCATAGTCAACTTGACCACTGTTTGCCCTTTCAAGTGACAACGAAAAGCCCAGCAGTTCGTATCCCTGTTTGTAGATAAATTGCGTGAAATTATAGTTTGTATCATAGATTGAATTATAATTTGTCACAGATTTTGCATTTGGAGCGTTAAAAGTGTCGCCAACTTTATTGTTTGGAAGAATAAAGTCGCCCTCGCCTCCATTTGAATTTATTTCAATGTTCAAACATATCTTGACAAAATGCAATGTAATTACAATCTCTCTGGTGTCAAGATTTGCGTCGAATAAAGAGTTAAGAGTAAACTCTTTGCCATAGGTTGTATATTCGGTTCCATTAATCTCATAGTAACTCAAAATATATGAGTCTGGGCGATAGTTTTGCCTGATAATGTATGTTATCCCGTCACATTCAAAATAGTATTTTCCGCTCAATGAATAGACATCACAAGTTAAAGTTTGCTCGTTTTCAAAATAAGAGATTTGTTCTGGATAAATATTTGAGTCTTTTCCATTCGAATTGATAAGGCTAACATTTTCTTTGTCAAAATAGGTTGGAGTCGAATTGTTGATTGTGGAAAGTTGAATTAGTTTGACAGAGTTAAGCACACTTGAATTGAGGAAATTAAACTTTTTGCCATATTTAACAGTCGTAGAC